>VGIE01000401.1 GCA_016867955.1 Betaproteobacteria bacterium | reverse complement strand
GGCCTTCATGTCGTTTGGCAGATCCGAGCGCATCGCGATGACCGGGTTGGGGATGAGCTCCGAGACCCAGATGATCCGGATGTCCTCCCTCTTGAGCACGCCGCGCGAGAGCATCATGTGCAGGCCGCCCCGCGTGTGCTTCTCCACGTCGTTGGTCCAGGTGATCGCGGCGTCGTAGGCCTTGTCGAGCACGCCGATGATGCTTTGCTCGTGGCCGCCCGAGAACACGACCTTCCCGAAGTGCTTTTCCGGCTCTAGCCCCATCTTGCGGAAGCCCACGAGCGGAAAGATGTACCCGGAGGACGAATTGGGCTCGACCCAGGCCCAGGTCTTGCCGCGCAGGTCGTTCAGGTTCTTGTACGGGCTGTCGGCGCGAACGAAGGCGACGGCGTAGTAGCCGATCGAGCCGTCCGTATTCGTCGGAACCGCCAGCGGCTCTACCGCCCCCTTGGTTTCGATCCATGCCGCGGCGTAGCCGGCCGCTCCCATGTCCATCACGTCCAGCTGCTTCGCGGCAATGGCCTGGATCACCCCCGCGTACTCAGCGGAAAGGAAGAGCTCCAGGTCCACCCCGAGCTTTTTCTTCACATACTCGCCAAAGCCCTTGTAGCGCGTGAGCGCCGCCGCCTGGGTCTCCACCGCCTGCACGCCGTAGCGGAACTTCGGAAACTGCGTGCGCCAGCCCGCCTGCGCGAACGCGGCGCCTCCCCAAAGCATGTTGCCCCCTCCCACGGTCGCTGCAGCAAGCGCGCCGCCCAGCATCGTTCTGCGTTTCATTTGGGTTCTCCTCCATGGAGCTGAGTAGTCAATGATCGGTCGTCAATGATTCGCCCTGTTGCCTACATCGATTCCACCTATCCTGCCTGCGTGCCGCGAAGCGCGGTCGAGGTGAAGTTTTCGTCCACCTCGGCCTCGCCCGCCACCCCGCCATAAATCTCCTGGATGGTGCTCTTGCCCAGCGCGGCGGGCGCGCCGTCGAAAACGATTTTGCCCATGCGGATGCCGATCAGCCGGTCGCAGAAGGCCCTTGCGGTATCGATCGTGTGCAGATTGCAGATGACGGTAATGCCGTCTTCGCGGTTGATCGTGCGCAGGATCTGCATCACGCGCTCGGCGCTGCGCGGATCGAGCGAAGCGATCGGCTCGTCGGCAAGCAGGATGCGCGGTTCCTGGACCAGCGCCCGGGCGATCGCCACCCGCTGCTGCTGCCCTCCCGAAAGGGTATCGGCGCGCTTCAGGATGTACGGGCTCATCTCCACCCGGTCCAGGGTCATCAGCGCGAGCGCGCGCTCCTGGACGCTGAACATCTTGAGCAGCGAGCGTGCCGTCGGCTGGTAGCTGAGCCGGCCCATCAGGACGTTCGTCAGGACGTCCAGGCGCGGCACCAGGTTGAACTGCTGGAACACCATGGCGCATTTCCGGCGCCAGAGATTCAGATCGCGGTCGCGCAGGGCGCGGACATCGCCTTCGGGCCCGGGGGCATGCTCGCTCATGATCCGCCCGCTGGTGGGTTCGACCAGCCGGTTGATCATGCGCAGCAGGGTCGACTTGCCCGCGCCGGAGCGCCCGATGATGCCGAGCATCTGGCCGCCCGGCACGTCGAAAGACACGCCGCTTACCGCGTTGACGGTGCCGAAATCCTTGGAAAGGCCCTCAATCCTCAGCATCGTCCTTTTCCCCCTCCTCTTTTCGGAATGCGCCGAGTCACGCGCCGGCGCATTTTGCCCGCGATGACGCCGCCACGCCAGTCGCGGCGGCGCCGCACTCAGGCGCTCAGCTTCTCGGCGATCAGCCGCTTGACCAGGTCGACCGCCTCCGGCGCGTTGTCTGCATACCCGTTCGCGCCGATCTCCTCGGCGAATTCCCGCGACACCGGGGCGCCGCCGACGATCACCGGGATCGTCAGGCCTTCCTTCTTGATCTGCGCCACGATGAGCTTCATGAATGGCATGGTGGTGGTGAGCAGCGCGGACAGGCCGATGACGTCGGCGCGTACCTTCCGGGCGGTCTCGATGATGTGCTCGGCCTTCACGTTGACCCCGAGATCGACCACCTTGAACCCGGCCCCCTCGAGCATCATGCCGACGAGGTTCTTGCCGATGTCGTGAAGATCGCCAAACACGGTAGCCGTGACCACCAGGCCCTTGGGCTCGGTGCGGCTCGCGACGATGATAGGGCGCAGCACCTCCACGCCTTTCTTCATCGCACGCGCGGCCATCAGCATCTCGGGAACGAAGAACTCACCCGCCGCGAACAGGTCCCCGACCTCGCCCATCGGGGGAATCAACCCTTCGTCAAGGATCGTGTTCGGAGAATACTTTTCTTCCAGCGCCCGGCTGACCAGTTCCGCGCAGCGTTCGCCTTCGAACTGCATCACGGAATCGTAGATCTGCTGCATGAGCTCCACGCGCCCGGTGCCCGCCCCCTCGGCTTTCGCCTCGGCTGCTGTTTCCCTGGCGGCCCCTCCGGTGCTCATGCCCATGAAGCCCTTGCCGCCGGCGGCCTCCACGGCCACGCCCTGAGGGCCGCTGAGGACCTGTCCCGCATAGGGTCGGTCGCCCACCCGGAACCGCTTGACCGCCTCCATGGCGATGCGCACGTTGTCCGGTGGGGTCTGCGCGCTGAAGCTGCAGAAATACAGGAAGAACTTCTTGCCGTGGGGTCCGCGGCTGCCCACCTCCAGGTATTCGTGGACGCGGCGGGTGATGTCCTCCCGGGAACCTTTTTGCAATAGCAACGTGCCGACGCCGAAGCTCAGCGCGCAGCCGCGCGTGTCGGCGTAGCGTCGGATACGCTCGGTGCCGACGCGGAAGCAGTCGGCATCCTGCACCTTGAGATACTGGGGCGTGACGTGCAGCTTGATGTCCCAGAACTTCTCCGGATCCTCCGCGAAGGCGTCGCCCCACCAGTTGTCGCAACGCAAACCGGGACGGTTGCCGGTCAGCTTGCGCAGCTTGTCCAGGTAGGGCACCGAGAACTCGTGCACCATTTCCTCGGTGATGAAGGGCAGGGAGCCGACCGCGT
>VGIE01000400.1 GCA_016867955.1 Betaproteobacteria bacterium | reverse complement strand
CGCCTGTCATTGCGGACTCATCCGGTACGAGGCGGAAATCGATCCCGGCTCGGTCGGGCTGTGCCATTGCGCCGACTGCCAGCAGATCTCGGGTTCGGCCTTCCGCATCGTCGTACAGGTGCCCCGCGCGCAGTTCCGCATGCTGGGCGCTGCACCGAAGGTCTACGTCAAGACGGCTGAAAGCGGCACGCGGCGCGCACAGGCCTTCTGTCCGGAGTGCGGCACCTCGGTGTATGCCTCGGCCGCGGTGGACGACCCGCCGATTCTTGGCCTGCGTGTCGGCGCCCTGCGCCAGTGCGCCGAGCTCAGGCCTTCGCGGCAGATCTGGTGCCGCTCGAAGCTGCCCTGGGTGCCCGATCTTCCTGGCGTGCCCTCGTTCGAGAAAGGGCCGCCGGCCTAGCCATGAACATCACCATCACGTACTGCGGGATATGAAACTATCTCCCCCAGGCCGCCAGTCTGGCGGCCGCGCTGAAGTCCAGGCTGGGCGTTGATGCGACCCTGATCGAGGCCTCGCGGGGCATCTTCGATGTCGCAGTCGATGGCAGGCTGATTTATTCCAAGTACAGGACGGGCCGTTTCCCGGGACATGACGAAGTCATCCAGGCCCTCTCTGGGAAGACCTGATACCACGCCGCTCCCGGGGGCGGAGCGCCGGGCCGTTCGCGCCGGCGTGCTCGAGGTGGCCTGCGAACTGAGCGGGCCGCAGGACGGCCGCACGGTAATCCTGCTGCACGGCTTTCCCTACGATGTGCGGGCTTTCGACGCCGTGGTACCGCGGCTGGCGGACGCGGGCTGCCGGGTGATCGTGCCCTGGCTGCGCGGCTACGGCGCAACGCGCTTTCTCGCCGCGGAGACGCCGCGCTCCGGGCAGCAGGCGGCGCTCGGTCATGATCTCGTCGCGCTGCTGGATGCGCTGGACATCGGCAGCGCCGTGCTGGCGGGCTACGACTGGGGTGGGCGTGCGGCCTGCGTGGCGGCGGCACTGTGGCCTGAGCGAGCACGCGGGCTGGTGACCGTGTGCGGCTACAACATCCAGGACATTGCGAACGCCGGTACGCCGCTGCCACCGGCGTTCGAGCACGCACTCTGGTATCAGTACTACTTCCACGGCGAGCGCGGCCGCGCCGGCCTCGAAAAGCATCGTCGAGCGCTTTGCCGCCTCTTATGGCAGCAGTGGTCGCCGGAGTGGCACTTCGATGTGGCGACCTACGAGCGCAGTGCCGCCGCTTTCGACAACCCCGATTTCGTCGATGTCGTGGTGCATTCCTACCGCCATCGCTTCGGCCTGGCGGCGGGGGACCCGCAGTACGAAACCTCGGAGGCGCGGCTGGCGCGGCTGCCGGTCATCGCGGTGCCAGCCATCGCGCTGCACGGCGAGAGCGACGGCGTGATGCCGGTGGAAGGCTCCGAGCGCCACCAGCGCCATTTCACCGGCGCGTACGAGCGGCACGTGCTTCCCGGCATCGGCCACAACCTGCCGCAGGAGGCGCCCGCGGTCTTTGCCGATGCCGTGCTGGCGCTGGCCGGCACTGGCGCGGGCGGCGGGCGATGAACCTGTCACCGGAGTTTCCGCAACCGCCCGGCGCCAACGGCGTTGAAGAGCGCCCCTGGGGCGGCGATCCCCGGGTCTGGGCCGGCGCCTTCATGCTGTGGCTGCTGTTCTATGCGGCGACCGCCTACCTTCTCGAAGTGCTCTCGGTTTTCGTCATTTTCGCCGTAGTGTTCACCGGGCTCGCCGGCCTGGCGGTGTCAGGATTAGCCTGGAAGAGGCAGGGTTCACGCCGCGCCGTCCTTTCGATTATCATTATTCTGGCGGCGTGGTGCGTATGGATCTATGCCCCGGTGCGCGACCTCGGGATGTGGGTGCGCTATTACATCGAGGTAACGCACTATCAGGAAGCGCTCGCCGCGCTCACCGCGCGACATGAGCCGCGTTGCCATGCCGAGGAGCGCTGCGGGTTCGACGCCGGGCCGCCGCCGCGCGCGGTATTCAGCTGGGGCGGGCTGGGCGACAACTGGCTGGGCGTGGTGGTCGACCCGACCGGCACCATCGCCGACGTCGAGCGCAATCGCGCGGCATTCGGCGGCAGGCTGCTCGGTTGCCGACCGCTGGGCAAGGTAGCCTTTCTGTGCAGCTTCACGTGAGGCACCGGCACAAGGAGGGCGGGCGGGGATGGCCAGGGCACGGCTGATTGACTGGCACACGGCAGCCTTCGTTGCGGGCTGTGCGGCAGGCAGCCTTGTCATCAAGGCGGCCCTGACGTCCGCGGAGCCGGACGCCGGCCTGCATGGCTTCGACGTCCTGCTGTTTGCCATCTTCGTGCTGGTGTTGCTGCTGTTTCCGGCAGCGCTATTTGCGCTGGGCTGCGCCTGGGGCGGCGTGGAACGGCTGCCGCACCGGCTCTGGGCCGTGTTGGCCGGGCTGCTCTATGCGCTCGGCTTCTGGTGGTTGAGCACGCTGGCGGAGCCGGCCGTCTGGGGTACCCCCGGCCAGCAGCACGCCGACGCACTGACGGGATGGCGCACACTCTATGCGCTGGCGGCGCCGGCCATCGCCGGTTACGCCTGCGCGCTGGCCTGGCGCTGCATGCAGCGCGGTGTTTCAGCCGACGAGAACCCGCAATGACCGCCATTCCTGATCCCGATGCCTTCACGCCGGCCCAGCTGCAGCAGCAGTTCGAGGACCTGCTGCGCGCGGCCCTGGCCGGGGGCGACCTGTTGCGCCTGTCGCTGAGCAAGTACCACGGCAAGGAGCCGGAGCTGCGCCGGGTGCTCGGGCGCCTGGTTGCGCTCAAGGGCCGCACGCAGCTCTCGCTGGTGTACCGCTACCGGACGCGCGATGTGACGAGGAATTTCCCGCCCGCCACTGGCCTCGCCGAGGTCATGCAGCAACTGCGCGCGGGATTCCACCACGCGCACCTGACGACGACAGGCGAAGACGTACAACTGGCCGCCAACCGACGCGGCGACCTGCGCCTGCAGCGGGGCAGGCTGTCCGGCAGCGCGGCGGCGAAGACGGGCGA
>VGIE01000399.1 GCA_016867955.1 Betaproteobacteria bacterium | reverse complement strand
GATGGAGGAGCGCCTGCACGACCGGGTGGTGGGGCAGGGCGAGGCCGTGCGACTGGTGTCCGATGCCATCCGCCGTTCGCGCGCCGGCCTGTCGGACCCCAACAGACCCTACGGATCATTCCTGTTTCTCGGGCCGACGGGAGTGGGCAAGACCGAGCTCTGCAAGGCGCTGGCGAACTTCCTGTTCGATTCGGAAGATCACCTGATCCGCATCGACATGTCGGAGTTCATGGAAAAGCATTCGGTGGCACGCCTGATTGGCGCTCCGCCGGGGTATGTCGGCTACGAGGAGGGCGGGCACCTCACCGAGGCGGTGCGGCGCAAGCCCTATTCGGTGATCCTGCTCGATGAGGTCGAGAAGGCGCACCCCGATGTGTTCAACGTGCTGCTGCAGGTGCTCGACGACGGCCGCATGACCGACGGGCAGGGCCGAACCGTGGACTTCAAGAACACCGTGATCGTGATGACCTCGAACCTCGGCTCGCAACAGATCCAGGGCATGTCGGGGATGGATTACGGCGTGATCAAGCTGGCCGTCATGGCGGAGGTGAAGACGCAGTTCCGGCCCGAGTTCGTCAACCGCATTGACGAGATCGTGGTATTCCACGCGCTCGACGAGAAGCACATCCAGAACATCGCGAAGATCCAGTTGCGCCATCTTGAGACACGCCTGGCGAAACTGGAAATGAAGATTGCAGTGTCCGACGCAGTCCTGGCCGAGCTGGCGAAAGCGGGCTTCGATCCGGTCTACGGTGCGCGGCTGCTCAAGCGCGCCATCCAGCAGGCGATCGAGAACCCGTTGTCGAAGCAGATCCTCGAAGGGCGCTTTGCCGCCCGCGACACCATCGGCGTCGAGTGCAGGGCCGGGCAGTTCCGTTTCGAGAAGCGGGCGGAGCCGGTGGAAGAACAGGCGGCCTGAAGCCGGGGTCCGCGGGCATTGTCCAGGGACGCCGCCGGTCGTCGCGCTAGTGCAGTTCCGGGAGATTGGCCGCCAAGCCGCTGGCGTCGGCCATGGTGCCGCGCGCCATCTTGGAGAGTTTTTCCCACAGCTGCTCGGGATTCTTGCTGAATACCACAGCGGGATCGGCGTTCATCACGTTCCAGACGCCGCGCCGGATCTCCTGGTACAACTCGCCCGGCTGCCAGACCACGTTGCCGACGTAATAGCGCGAGTCGTTCGGCCATTCCTCGATCAGCTTGTCGACGACGTTGACGTTGATCGCGAGGCTGAGATCCGGCAGGATCTTGAGGCTGCCCGCGCCATTGGCGGCGACCCCCTTGGCCAGCGCGAACACCGCAGTGCGGGACATGGGGCCGCCGAAGAACACCGGTTCGGCAACGGCCTTGGAAGGACCGTGGTCGGGAAACAGGCTGGCCAGCGTACGCCGCATGGGGCGGTTCACGATCAGGCCGATATGGCGGTCGCCCTCGACCGGCGCGGCGATGATGACGGTGTGGTAATAGGAGGCATCGACGAGATTGGGCGCCGCGACCAGCAGGACGGCGCCGGATTCGCTGCTGGACTGGGCCAGCGCCGCACCGCTGGCCAGCAGCAATGCAACGGCAATGAAGAACCCGACCGCCCCGCGCGTCGCGGCACGTCCAGTTTTCAGGTGGATGTTTCGCCACGCCATGTTGAAAAGCATAGCAGAACCCCGTGCTGACACAAGTAGCGGTTTCGGGGCGGCTTCGGAAGACGCAGGGTTGGAAGAGGGGCAGAGGTACTGGTGCCACGGCGTTCCGGCGAGGCGGGCGTTTTGGGCGGGGGGGCGCCCGCCGGCCCTGTGGCCGCCGCACGGAACGCGGTCACGGGCCGGGGGTCGACACGGTTCAGGCCTTTCCCCGCACTGCGCTGCGCTTGCGGGCGGGCTCCGGCCGCGGATGCCGGTGGCAGAACAGCAGATGGTCGTTGACGAGCCCGACGGCCTGCATGAAGGCGTAGTAGATGGTCGTCCCGACGAAACGGAAGCCGCGCCGCTTGAGGTCCCTGCTGATGGCGTCTGACAGCGCCGTGCAAGCCGGGACGCTGCGTATGCCGCGCCGGTGGTTCACGCGCGGCTTGCCGGCCACAAAGGCCCAGAGATAGGCGTCGAAAGTGCCGAATTCCGCCTGCACTGCCAGGAACGCTCGTGCATTGCTGATGGTCGATTCGATCTCGAGGCGATTGCGCACGATGCTCGGGTCCTTCATCAGGCGGCCGACATCGCGCGCACCCAAGCGCGCAACGCGGCGCGGATCGAAATCGCTGAAGGCGCGGCGATAGTTGTCGCGCTTGGCGAGGATGGTGGACCACGACAGCCCCGCCTGCGTCCCCTCGAGCGTCAGCAACTCGAACAGCACGCGATCGTCATGCACGGGCACGCCCCATTCCTCGTCGTGGTAGCGGACATAGGCCTCCGACCCGAGGCACCAGGGACAGCGCCGGGGGGGCGGCGCTCATGGACGCTGGCGCGCAACGACGGAGCCACACGCCCGCGCCATTGCACTGATAATAATCAACCGCTCCGAAAGGAATGGCTGGACATCAAGACAGCGTTTGTGACAACATCCCGATATCTTCAACGAGGGACACTCCATGGCGACCGACCGCTTGATGCAATTGTATTTCACCCTTGCTGCCGGCAGCACCATGACTGCCGAGCAGATTGCCGACCGCCTGGGCGTATCCAAGCCGACGGTGCACCGGGACATCGAGTTGCTGCGCAGCGCGGGGTTGAGCGTCGAGGGCACGCCCAACGTAGGTTATCGTGTGGACACGCCGCCGGAGATGCCCCCCCTGTTCCTGACGGCGGCGGAGTTTAGGGCCATGGCGGCCGGCGCGAAGTCGCTGTCGGCGGGTGCCGACCGTGCGCAGGCGCGCGCGGCCTCCGATCTGCTGGCCAAGGCGCGCTCCCTGGTGCCGCCGCGCAGCCGCGGCAAGTTCGGGTTGTAGCGCGGCCTCAGACCACTTCGTCCGGGGCCAGTTTGCAGGGATGTGCCCGCGAGCCGCGCTCGACCTGGATGGTGGCGTGGTGGATGCCGAATCGCT
>VGIE01000398.1 GCA_016867955.1 Betaproteobacteria bacterium | reverse complement strand
GGGCATTGTCTGGTCGCCCACCGTGTCCGCGATGGCCGGGATGAGCGTGCCGCGCGGCCACCTGACCGACATGATCGACCTGGTGCGCACGCTCAGGCGCACCGCCGAGGCGCGCGGCGCGCAGGTCATGTTGCAGACGCCGGTGACCGGATTGCTGACTGACGATGTCTTTACCAATAGCGGCTCGTGGAGTAACGTAAGCTGCATTGTGCGCCGCCAAACTGGAACCGAAGACGCGAGAGTGGCCAAATCGTGCGGTGCAACGCTGCCTGGGGCGGATAAATTTTCCTATCCGTTAAGTCAAGCTGGGTGCGCACGGCGACGCGCGGCATTGCGCCGGCGCGTCCGGCGTCGTAGCATGGTGCTGCCGGCAAGAAAAGCGCCTGCCTGGTGCCGCCATCCGCCTCGCAGGCCCGGGTAGTTCCTATCAGGAGACTCTTGATGCAAAACGCCCCCCGTGCCGCTCGCATTGGCGACCTGCCAATCTTCGACAACGAACAATCCTGGTACGGCCCGGACATGGCAGCCCGGGACGACTGGATCCACGAATTCACCCGCGCGCAGGTGGCCGAGATCGACGCCGCGGTGAAGCAGGCGGAGGCTGTACCCGATATCATCGACATCGGGCGAGAGCACTTCGCCGTGCCTTCGCTCGCGCCGCTGCTGCAGCGCGTGCACCGCGAGACCCTGCACGGGCGCGGCTTCATCCTTCTGCGCGGCATTCCGGTCGAGCGCTATACCGTACGCCAGGCGGCGATCGCCTACTGGGGCCTGGGGCTGTACCTGGGCGAGGCGGTGTCGCAGAACGGCAAGGGGCATGTGCTCGGGCATGTCACCAACCTCGGGCTCGACTACGCCGATCCCGAGGTGCGCGGCTACCAGACCAGCGCGCGCCTGAACTACCACGCCGACTCCTCCGACCTGGTGGCGCTACTGTGCCTGCGCGCATCGAAATCCGGCGGCCTGTCGTCGATCGCCAGCTCGACGACGCTCTGGAACGAGTTGGTCAGGACCCGCCCCGACCATGCGCGCACCCTGATGCAGCCTTTGTACTACACGCGCTGGGGCGAGATTCCCGAGGGCAAGCAGCCGTGGGCGGAGATCAACGTCTTCACGCCATGCAACGGCCGCATGATCGCCTCCTACGTGCGCTCCTCGATCAACAAGTCACAGACCCTGCCATCGGTGCCGCGCCTGACGCCGGCGCAGGTCGAGGCGATGGATTGCCTCGACGCGCTCGCGGCCGATGCGCGCATCCACCTGGACATGGAATTCCGCCCGGGCGACATCCAGATCCTGTGCAACCACTCGATCCTGCACTCGCGCACCGCCTACGTGGACTGGCCGGAGGTCGAAAAGCGCCGCCACCTGCTGCGCCTGTGGCTGGCCTGCGACGACGGCCCGGTGCTGCCGCAATTCATGATCGACCGCTTCCAGGGCCTCACCGCCGGCGGCCGCCCCGACGGTATCCGCGTGCCGGGCATGTGCCTGGTGGCCCCGCTGGACCCGGTGTGAGCACGGCGATGCGGCGCCACCGTCGCCTCTTGCGCATCGCGCGTCTCGCGCTGGGCGCCGCTGCTGCGCTGACGGCGGCCGCGGCGTTCGCGCAGCCCTATCCCAACAAGCCGGTGCGGGTGATCGTGCCCTACCCGGTGGGCGGCGCGGTCGACGTGATGACGCGCTTTGTCACCACCCACATGGCGCAGACCCTGGGCCAGTCGCTGGTCATCGACAACCGCCCGGGCGCCAACGCCAACATCGGCCCCGAGGCCGCCGCGCGCGCCGCGCCGGATGGCTACACGCTGCTGGCGAGCGCGACCTTCCTGGTGGTCAATCCGCTGGTCGAAACCGGATTGCGCTGGAGCCCGCGCGACTTCGTCCCGGTGGCGCGCTTCACACAGGCGCCCAACGTGCTGGTGGTGCCGGCGGCAAGCCCGAGCCGGACCCTGGCCGAGTTCATCGCGGCGGCCAAGGCCAAGCCCGGCCAGCCAGTCGGCGACAGCGGCCCCGGCGCGCCGCAGACCATGGCGGTGGAACTGCTCAAGCATGCCGCCGGGCTCGACTTCCAGAGCATCGGCTACAAGGGCGGCCCGCCGGTGCTGGCCGACCTCATCAACGGGCAACTGGCGGTGTCGGTGCTGCCGTTCAACGTCGCGATGAGTTCCATCAACGGCGGGCGCATCCGCGCGCTGGCAAGCACCAGCAACCGCCGTTCGCCGGCCCTGCCGGAGCTGCCGACGATGGCCGAGAGCGGCTACCCGGAAGCCACCGTGATCAGCTGGTACGGCTTCCATGCGCCGGCAGGAACGCCGCTGGAGGTCATCCGGCGCCTGTCCGATGCGGTCGGCGCCGCCGCGGCCGACGATGCCACGCGCACTCGCACCGCCACCGCCGGCGGCGAGATCTCGTACATGGACACCGACGCCTTCCGCGCCTTCCTCGACGAGGATGCGGCGCGCTGGAGCAAGGCGATACAAACGATCCGCCGGCGTTAGCGCGTCCGCGCTTGCCGGCCACGGCCCCGCAGCAAGCGGCTTAGGCATCCCATCATCTCAAGAATCAACTAGCAGGTCAGAGGCGCTTGAATGGCATATCCGTCCGTTGATGAATTGCAGAAGGCCTTGCTGTGACCGCCACGCATAATCCAAAAAGCCGAATGCACGTAAATGGGGGAGGCAGTACATGTCAATTAGCGAGAGAGACATAAAGGACCTAGTTCGCAAGAATCAAGGCGTAACCGTTTAGGAGTGGTACGGCCCCTCCCTGCTTTGCGGCGTGCGCGTTTGGGACGTTTGGGTCTATAAGAGTAACGACGATGAGTACGACATTCGCTATATCGTTCTGCCTGATGAAGAAGGCCCGCGGTACATAGACGGCTTTCAGGCTTTGTGTGAGCAGGTAACTCGACTTCACAATCTGAAGCAGCAAGAACTGCGTCAGGCAGTAAGCAGCTGCAGGATGCCAACGAAAAGCTCAAGACCGATAGGAGCACCAAGGGTCTAGTGCTAAAAGTGGCTGCGTTCGCCTTCATCGCATGC
>VGIE01000397.1 GCA_016867955.1 Betaproteobacteria bacterium | reverse complement strand
TACCCAAAAGTGCGCCGAACCCTGATCTTCACCCAGCTGCACAAGCACCCGGCCGTTTAAGGCGGTGCCCCCCCGGCCGCGTGAGTCAGCCGTTCGAGTAAATGGACATTACGTGGTCTGAGGCCTAGGAATCACAACAAATTAGCCGCTAAGCGGGTGAGGATCACCAGTTCGCCGAGCGCGCCGACAGTGGCGACATGTCCCGGCAGTATCAGGCAGGTGGAATCGAATGAGTCGACGATGGCGGGACCTTTCAGGACGTTGCCAGCCAACAACTTCGACCGGTCGTAGCGAGGGGTTTCTACGCTTGCAAGGCTGCCCATGGAGGCCAACCGCGAACCGACATAGGCGTGTTGCGAATCCTCGTCGCCCGTGGCAATCGGCCGAAACCGCACCGGCGGCCCTTCCCCGCTCGCCCGGGTCTTGACGGACACGATCTCCACCGGCGCAGCAGGATCGGAGTGGCCGTAGTTCTGCGTGTGCGTGGCATGGAATGCCGCGATCACAGTGTCCAGGTCCTCCTGCGACTCCAGCTTGCCATTGACCGGGATCTCCAGCTCGAAATTCTGCTTCGCGTAGCGCATGTCGAGGAACTTGACGACGCGCCATGCGGACTCGGGCACGCGCTCGCGCTCGAGCGCGGCATGGCACTGTGAGACGAACTGCTCGAACCAATGACTAATGGTGGGTAGCGACTCCGGCGCCGCCCGCAGGAGGACGGTCCGGCTGAATCCGGCATGAATCTCGCTCGTCACCAGGCCCACCGCCGAAAACACGCCGGGGTTCGGCGGCACGACGATCTGGGCGATGCCCAGTTCATTGGCAAGGTCCCCTGCGTGCAAAGGCCCGCCGCCGCCGAAGGGAATCAGAGCGAAGTCGCGTGGGTCGAAGCCACGGGCGACGGAGATCACCCGCAGGATACGCAGCATGTTGGCGTTGGCTACGTCGATGATGCCCTGTGCCGCGGCATGCACATCCACGCCGAGTTTCGCCGCAATCCTGTCTTGGATAGCGCGCCGAGCCCCCTCCGGGTCGATGCGCATGTGACCGCCAAGAAGGGCGTCCGGGCTGATGTGCCCTAGCACCGCATGCGCGTCGGTCACGGTCGGCTCGAGCCCACCGCCCCCGTAGCACACCGGCCCCGGCGACACCCCCGCACTACCCGGCCCCACCTTCAGGATGCCGGCCAAGTCGACCCAAGCGATGCTGCCGCCGCCGGCACTGCATTCCACCAGGTCGACCGATACCGCGCGCACCGGCAGCCCCGCGACGCGCGCGCCGAGGATGCCCGGCCGGTTGTTGTCGGCGCCGACCACCAGCAGATCGGTGACATTGGGCTTGCCGTCGCGAATCAGGCTCGCCTTAGCCGTGGTGCCGCCCATGTCGAATGCCAGCAGATCGCGTTGACCGAAGCGCTTGCCGAAATCGGCCGCTGCCAGCGCACCGGCGGCAGGGCCGGACTCGATGGTCAGGTGTGGGCGCTCTGCGGCAAACTGCCCGCCCACCACGCCTCCGGAAGATTGCATGATGTAGAGGCTCGGCGTCGGCTTGAACGCGCTGTCGATCTTCCTGATCAACTCCTCAACGTAACGGCTGAATACAGGACCCACGTAGGCTGCGACCGCGGCGGTGCTGAAGCGCTCGAATTCACGAAACTCCGGCGCGAGATCTGAGGAAGTCACTACATAGGCCTGCGGCAGCATCTCGCACGCAATGGCGCGGATCTGCTGTTCGTGTTCGGGATTGGCGTAGGAGTTCAGCAGGCACACGGCCACCGCCTCGACCCTGGAGTTGCGCAAGCTCACGAGGGCATGGCGCAGCTCCTCCTCGGATACTGGCACGAGCACCTTACCCTTTGCGGAGATGCGCTCGGTCACCTCGAAACGGAGATGCCGCGGGATCAGCGGCGTTGGGCGTTTGATGTGCCAGCGATACAGATCGGGGCGGGTCTGGCGCCCGATTTCCAGGATGTCGCGAAAGCCGCGCGTGGTAATGAGGCCGCAGCGGGCACCCTTGTGCTCCAAGATGGCGTTCGAATTGACGGTGGTGCCATGGATCACGCGGCGCATCGGCGGCAAAGTACCGTGATGCTTGGCGTACTGCTGGATACCATCAACGATGCTCTGGCCCAATTCGAACTGGCGCGTGGGAATTTTCCAGGCCACCAGTTCACCCGTTTCTTCATCCAGCAGTACAAAATCCGTAAACGTTCCGCCGATATCCACGCCCACCCGCGCAGCTGTCACTAAAGCGCACTCCCTGAGAAACAATAATGTACTTTGCGGAATCCGGAGACCAGCTCAAGGACGTCGCGGCCCACGGCCTCCGGGCGCTCGCGGTCGATCAGCACGCGGCGAATCAGCTGAGCCGCCGTTTTCATTTCACCCTGCCCCATGCCAAGGCGAGTGACCACCGGCGTGCCCAGTCGCAGCGCAGTCATCGCAGGAAAATTGCTGGAAAGGGCCAGCCGGGTGGAGGCGATGCCGGCGAGCTCGAGCGCCGACATTGCCTCTTTCGCTGCGACCTCTGTTTTCATGTCCAACAGGATCATGTGCGAATGCGTAAAACCACGATCGCCACGCACTACCTTCACGCCATCGCTGGACAGCGCGTCGCCGAGGGCGCGTGCATTGGCAATCATTTCCTTTGCGAAGGCCTCGCCGAATTGCAAGGTTTCGGCCAGCGTGACCGCCAGCGCCCCAAGCCGGTAATTCGAGTAGTTCGAAAGGAGCACGTCCGTGGCCGACGCAATCGCTCGGCCGATTTCCGGGGCGTTGGACAACACCAATCCACCCACCGGCCCGCCTAGCGTCTTTTGCGCTGACCCGGTCAAGACCGTGACGCTATCGGTCATCGGGTCCTTGAACTGGCCGCCGGCGATGAGTCCCAGCGTGTGCGCAGCATCGTAAAGAATGCGCGCGCCAACCGACTGCACTGCAGTCTGCAATTCGCGCAGCGGTTCCGCAAACAGCACTCGGCTTGAGCCGAGAAAAATCCAGTCCGGCCTATGCTTGATGATGGAGTCGATGGTTTTCTGGAGATTG
>VGIE01000396.1 GCA_016867955.1 Betaproteobacteria bacterium | reverse complement strand
TCAGGATGGCGTCGGCGCCGTAATTCAGCACGGAAGCGCTGGTCATTTCACGCGCTCCTCGAGAGTTCATCGACCAGGGCATCGAGCCTGGCGTTGCTCATGCCGTCGCACATGCGCTTGTTGTTCACCAGCACCACCGGGGCCATGGAGCATGCGCCCATGCATTCGCCTTCCTTCAGCGTGAACCTGCCGTCAGGGGTCGTTTCGTTGAAATCGATGCCCAGGCGCGACTTCAGGTGGTCCGCCGCGGCGAGCGAGCCCTGCAGGCCGCAGGGCAGGCAGGTGCAGATCGTCAGCTTGAACCTGCCGGTGGGCTGCAGGTTGTACATGTTGTAGAAGGTCGCGACCTCGTACACTGCGACCGGCGGCATGCCCAGGTAGCTGCCGACGAAATCCATGGTCTCCGGGGCCAGCCACCCCTTCTCGTCCTGCGCAATGATCAGCGCCACCATCACCGCCGACTGCTTCTGGTCGGGAGGATACTTGGCGATCTCGCGGTCGATCTTCTTCAGCGATCCAGCAGAGAGCATGGGCGGTCGAACGTCTTCGGTTGTCATCTGTCAATCTCGCCGAACACGATGTCCTGCGTGCCGATGATGGCGACCACATCGGCCAGCATGTGACCGTGTGACATCTCGTTGAGCGCGGCGAGATGCGGAAAGCCCGGCGCGCGGATCTTCAGCCGGTAGGGCTTGTTGGCGCCGTCGGAGATCGCATAGATGCCGAATTCGCCCTTCGGATGCTCCACCGCAGCATAGGCCTCGCCGGCAGGGACGTGAAGCCCCTCGGTGAAGAGCTTGAAGTGATGGATGAGTTCTTCCATGTTGCTCTTCATGTCAACGCGCGACGGCGGCGCAACCTTGTGGTTGGCGGTGATCACCGGCCCCGGATTGGCGCGCAGCCATTCGATGCACTGGCGGATGATCCGGTTGGACTGGCGCATTTCCTCGATGCGCACGAGGTAACGGTCGTAGCAGTCGCCGTTGACGCCGACCGGAACGTCGAATGCCACCCGGTCATAGACTTCATACGGCTGCTTGCGCCGCAGGTCCCACTCGACACCGGAGCCGCGCAGCATGGGACCGCTGAAACCGAGGGCCTTCGCACGTTCCGGCGTGACGACGCCGATGCCCACGGTACGCTGCTTCCAGATGCGGTTGTCGGTGAGCAGGGTCTCGTATTCATCGACGTATACCGGGAAGCGTTTGGTGAAATCCTCGATGAAGTCGAGCAGCGAGCCCTGGCGGTTCTCGTTCAGATCGCGCACCTTCTTCTCGTTGCGGTAGGGTGAAGGCAGGTACTGCGGCATGTTGTCCGGGAGGTCGCGGTAGACGCCGCCCGGCCGGTAGTAGGCCGCATGCATGCGCGCTCCGGACACCGCCTCGTAGCAGTCCATCAGGTCTTCGCGCTCGCGGAAGCAGTAGAGGAACACCGTCATTGCGCCGATGTCGATGGCGTGCGCGCCCAGCCACAGCAGATGGTTCAGCACGCGGGTGATCTCGTCGAACATGACGCGGATGTACTGCGCGCGCTCGGGCACGTCGATGCCGACCAGTCTTTCGATGGCCAGGCAGTAGGCATGCTCGTTGCACATCATCGACACGTAATCCAGGCGGTCCATGTAGGGCAGCGACTGGATCCAGGTCTTGTGCTCGGCCAGTTTCTCGGTGGCTCGGTGCAGGAGGCCGATATGCGGATCGGCGCGCTGTACCACCTCGCCGTCGAGTTCCAGCACCAGCCGCAGCACGCCGTGCGCCGCCGGGTGCTGCGGGCCAAAATTGAGCGTGTAGTTGCGGATTTCGGCCATCTCAGGCGGCTCCCGCCGACCAATGGCCGCCGACGTTCGCGAATCGCAGCGCAATTTCAGTGCAGGCTGACTTGCGCCAGGCGCAAGTCAAGCCCGGCAACGCCGGGCGGCCGAAACTAAAGTTTTCCCTGTTGCGGATCTCGGCCATGTCAGCCCCGCTCGCCATACTGTTCTTCGCGAATGATGCGTGGCGTGATCTCGCGCGGCTCGATGGTCACCAGCTGGTAGATGACACGCTTCTGCCCGGGGTCATAGCGCATTTCGACATTGCCGGAAATCGGAAAGTCCTTGCGGAAGGGATGCCCGACGAAGCCATAGTCGGTGAGTATGCGGCGCAGGTCGTCGTGCCCCTCAAACATGATGCCGAGCAGGTCGAAGGCCTCGCGCTCGTACCAGTTGGCGTTGGGCCACACCGGCACCAGGGAGTCCACCACCGGGAAATCATCATCGGGCGCGAACGTGCGCAGCCGCAGGCGCCAGTTGTGGCTCAGCGAAAGGAGCTGGGCGACGGCCGCAAATCGCCGATCGGGCGCGCTCCGCCCGCCCCAGGAGGAATAGTCCACCCCACAGAGATCGATCAGCTGCTCGAACCTGAGAGCGGGATCGTCCCGCAGCGTGCTGGCCACCGCAGCATAGTCCTCCGCTCCGACCACGAGCGTCAGCTCGCCCAGCGACGCGTCAAGTTGCCGGATGTGCTCGCCGAGCGACGACACCAGGGCGTTCTTGAGCTGTTCCAGGCGAGTCGTCATGAGGCGTGGGATCGGTCCGGTGAGGACGCTGCGCTAGCGGGCAATGGTGTTGGTGCGCTTGATCTTGTTCTGCAGCTGCACGAGGCCGTACAGCAGCGCCTCCGCGGTGGGCGGGCAGCCCGGCACATACACGTCCACCGGGACGATGCGGTCGCAGCCTCGTACCACCGAATAGCTGTAGTGGTAGTAGCCGCCGCCATTGGCGCACGAACCCATCGACAGCACCCAGCGCGGCTCGGCCATCTGGTCATAGACCTTGCGCAGCGCCGGCGCCATCTTGTTGCACAGCGTGCCGGCGACGATCATGAGGTCGGAATGACGCGGGCTCGGGCGGAACACGATGCCGAATCGGTCCAGGTCGTAGCGCGCCGCCCCGGCATGCATCATTTCCACGGCGCAACAGGCCAGGCCAAAGGTCATCGGCCACAGCGAGCCCGTGCGCGTCCAGTTGACGAGCTTGTCGACCGACGTGGTGACAAAGCCCTGCTGGGTCAACCCCT
>VGIE01000395.1 GCA_016867955.1 Betaproteobacteria bacterium | reverse complement strand
TTTCCTGCGCGAGGGCGATCTCCTCGCGCAGCTTGTCGAGAAACATCAGCCTCCTCACCAGGCCCGCCGCCGCGCGGCCCTCGGCTTCGCCGCCACCCGCGCCGTCGCCATCGCCTGCTTCCAGGGCCTGCTCCAGCGCGGCGTGGGCGTTCGCGGCCTCCGTCCGCACCTCCGCCTCCAGCGCTCCGAGGCGCTCCGCATCGCCGGCCTGCGCCGCCTCCTCGAGCGTCTCGCGCCAGCCCATCTGCTGCAGGAGGAACTCGCGCGGCATGGCGGTGTCGGTGTCGATGCCGGCATCGACGCCGCGCAGCTCGAGCAGGTGGCGCGCCCGCGACAGCGGCGACTTCAGCGTGCGGTAGGCCTCGTTGACGCGCGTGGCCATCTCCATGGACATGCGCTGCTCCGCGGCCGGCGCGGTGGCGAAGCGGTCCGGATGCACCTCGCGCTGCAGTTCGCGATAGCGCGACTCCAGTGCGGGCAGGTCCACCGCGTAGCGACGCGGCAGCCCGAACAGTGCGAAGTGATCCCGGTTCACGTTGACGGCATGCAAATATGAAAAAAGGGCCGAGGGCCCTGTGGTCAGGCCACGCGCTGACTCGCGCGTGGCGTCATGTCCTGCGCGCGGCGAATCACGCGGCCGGCTTCACCAGCCGCTCGCGATCAGACGTTGAACGATTCGCCGCAGCCGCACTCATCCTTGACGTTCGGGTTGCGGAACTTGAAGCCTTCGTTGAGGCCTTCCTTGGTGAAATCGAGCTCGGTGCCATCGAGGTACGGCAGGCTCTTCGGATCCACCACCACCTTGACGCCATTGCTGTCGAAGATGACGTCCTCGGCATTGACGGCGTCGGCATATTCCAGCTTGTAGGCGAGGCCCGAGCAGCCCGAAGTCTTCACGCCCAGCCGCAGTCCGACGCCCTTGCCGCGCTTGGCGAGGAAATTCTGCACATGGCTGGCCGCGCTGGGCGTCAGTGTGATCATGGCCTTTGGCTCGCTCACACCGCCGCCTTGGCGCCCGCCGCGCCTGCCTCGGCACCCGGCTGCACGTGCTTCTTGCGAAAGTCGTCGATGGCCGCCTTGATGGCGTCCTCGGCGAGAATGGAGCAATGGATCTTCACCGGCGGCAACGCCAGCTCCTCGGCGATCTGCGTGTTCCTGATGGTTGCCGCCTCATCCAGCGTCTTGCCCTTGACCCATTCTGTCACCAGCGACGAGGAGGCGATGGCCGAGCCGCAGCCGTAGGTCTTGAAACGCGCGTCCTCGATGATGCCCTCGTCGTTGACGCGGATCTGCAGCTTCATGACGTCGCCGCAGGCCGGGGCGCCGACCATGCCGGTGCCGACGGCATCGTCGCCCTTGTCGAAGAAGCCGACGTTGCGGGGGTTCTCGTAGTGGTCTATGACTTTTTCGCTGTATGCCATGATGATTCTCCTGCCTGTCTGTGGGTCGACGATGTGTCGATCCGTTGGTTCAATCTAATGAGCGGCCCACTGAACGGTACTCAGGTCGATGCCGTCCTGATGCATTTCCCACAGCGGAGATAGTTCCCGCAGCTTGGCGATCTTGCGCTTCAGGAGGTCGACGGTGAAGTCGATCTCCTCCTCGGTGGTGTACTTGCCCAGCGTGAAGCGGATCGAACTGTGCGCCAGCTCGTCGGAGCGGCCCAGCGCGCGCAGCACGTAGGAGGGCTCGAGCGAAGCCGAGGTGCAGGCCGACCCGGACGACACCGCGATGTCCTTGATCGCCATGATGAGTGATTCGCCCTCGACGAAATTGAAGCTGACGTTGAGGTTGCCTGGAACGCGCTTCTCGAGGTCGCCGTTGACGTAGACCTCCTCTAGCTCGCTGATGCCCTTCCACAACCTGTCGCGCAGCGCGCGGATGCGTTCGTTGTCGCTGGCCATTTCCAGCCTGGCGATGCGCGCCGCCTCGCCGAAACCGACGATCTGGTGCGTGGCCAGCGTGCCGGAACGAAAGCCGCGTTCGTGGCCGCCACCATGCAGCTGCGCCTCGATGCGCACGCGCGGCTTGCGGCGGACGTAGAGCGCGCCGATGCCCTTGGGCCCATACATCTTGTGCGCGGTCAGCGTGAGCAGGTCGACCTTCAGCTTCTGCGTGTCGATCTCCAGCTTGCCTGCCGCCTGCACCGCGTCGCAATGGAAGATGACGCCCTTCGCGCGGCAGATCTCGCCGATCTCGGCCACCGGCTGGATGACGCCGATCTCGTTGTTCACCATCATGATCGACACGAGGATGGTGTCCGGGCGGATGGCCGCCCGCAGCTTCTCCAGGTCGATGATGCCGTTGGATTCCGGATCGAGGTAGGTGACCTCGAAGCCCTGGCGCTCGAGCTCGCGGCAGGTGTCCAGCACCGCCTTGTGCTCGGTCCTCTGGGTGACGAGGTGCCGGCCCTTGGTCTTGTAGAACTGCGCCGCGCCCTTGATGGCGAGGTTGTTGCCCTCGGTGGCGCCGGAGGTCCAGACGATTTCGCGCGGGTCGGCATTGAGCAGCGCCGCAACATGGCCACGCGCCTCCTCGACGCCCTTCTCCGCCTCCCAGCCGTAGGGGTGGGAGCGCGAGGCCGGGTTGCCGAAATGCTCGGTCAGGTAGGGAATCATCTTCTGCGCCACGCGCGGGTCGACCGGCGTGGTGGCCGAGTTATCGAGGTAGATCGGAAGTTTCATGGAATTCACTTTTCCTCGTTGTTTCGTTTCGCTGTCTCGTCTCTTATCGGACCGTGCTTCCGGCTGCGGTACGCACGAGCGCCGCAACGGTCCCCTCGGCGACGGGCGCCACGGCGCCGCTCAGGCGCTTGTCCTGGATGATCTTGATGGTCTTCTCGGCGGCGGCCTGCGCATCGGCGGCGCGCCGGCGCGCGACCAGGTCGGAGAGCTTCACCGACTCGAGGTACTCGTACATCCTGTCGTTGAGCGTGGACCACAGCTCGTGGGTCATGCAGCGGCCCTCTTCGCCGCGGCAGTTCTCCTTGCCGCCGCATTGGGTGGCATCCATCGGCTCGTCCACGGCGGTAATGATGTCTGCCACGGACAGCTTGTCGAGGTC
>VGIE01000394.1 GCA_016867955.1 Betaproteobacteria bacterium | reverse complement strand
CGTGCCCGGCTCCAACGACCGGACGATCGCCATGATCCAGGGCAAGGTGCTGGGCGGCAGCAGTTCTTTGAACGGCATGGCCTATACGCGCGGGCAGGCGCGCGACTTCGACGCCTGGGCCAGCCTGGGCAACCCTGGCTGGAGCTATGCCGATGTGCTGCCCTACTTCCGGCGCTGCGAACGCAAGTCCGGCGCGGGTGACGACACCTACCGCGGACGCGACGGCAACATCGGCGTAACCGATCTTGACTGGCAGAACCCGCTGATCGACGCATTCATCGAAAGCGCCGTCGCGCTCGGCGTACCCTTCAATCCCGATTACAACGGCGCCGAACAGTATGGCGTCGGGCGCTACCAGTTCACCATCGAGAATGGCTACCGCATGAGCACAGCGCGCGGGTACCTACGCTCCCCCGCTGCGCGCAAGCGCATCGACCAGCGCCTGCGCGCATTCGCGCTGGGCCTGACCTTCGAAGGACAACGGGCAGTCGGCGTGCGCTATCGCCGCGAAGGCTCCGACCTGCTGCACGAGGTGCGGACCCGCCGGGAAGTCATCCTATGCGCGGGTGCGGCCAATACCGTCAAGCTGCTGCAGCTGTCCGGCATCGGCCCGGGCGCGCTGCTTTCGGAAATGGGCATCGACACGCGCCTCGACCTCCCCGGCGTCGGCCAGCACTTGCAGGATCATTACGTTTCGCGCATGGTGTTCGGCGTGAAGGACGCGCCCACCATCAACCGCATGGCCCGCAGCCCGAGCCTGCTCGGCCACCTCGCCAACTGGTTGCTCGGCCGCCCGAGCATGATCGGCATCGGGCCCATCATGGGCTGCCTGTACGGCAAGTCCGGCGTGTACGCGGATGAGATCGACACCGCCGACTATGTGCTGACCTTCACCCCGGGGAGCTACAAGGCCGGCCAGATGGGCGTCCTCGATGCTGTGGCCGGCATGACCATCGGCGCCTACCAGCTCCGGCCGCAAAGCCGGGGCTTCGTCAGGCTGCGCTCGAAGAACCCTCTGGACGCCCCGGTCATCCAGACAAACTACCTCGCCGAAGCCATCGACCAGGGCGTGATCACCGAGGCACTGAAGATGTGCCGTCGCCTCGCCAACGGACAGCCGCTCGCACGCTACTGCGCGAACGAGGCCTATCCCGGCGCGCATGTCAGGACGGACCGGGACGTTCTCGAGTACGCCCGGCAACAGGGTGCAAGCGGATACCATATCTCATGCACCTGCCGGATGGGTCCGCGTGGCGATCGCTCGTCCGTCGTGGATGCCGAACTGCGCGTGCACGGCATCGAGGGACTGCGCGTGGCCGATGCATCGATCATGCCGGCGATCACCTCCGGCAATACAAACGCACCGGTGATGATGATCGCGGAGAAGGCCTCGGACCTGATACTCGGAAAGTCGCCGCCGCGGGCGTCGCTGTAGCGCCGGCCTGCCGGACTCGCGGCACCGCCCCGCATTGTCCGGCACGAATGCCGGGCACGCCGCGGCAAGCGGGCGGAATGTCCGCCTCGAGGCCAGGCCGCGTGCCGGTGCGCCGGGGCCACGCGAAGCCTGCACCCGGCCGCGATCAATGCTATTGTCCGCAAGATCGATAACAACGGGGGAGGAATGACCATGCTGTTTTCACGTCCGGTTTCACGTTCCATCGCAACGATCTTCATGCTGGCTGCCATGCACGCCCCCTCGGTGCTCGCGCAGGCAGCGCGACCCAGCCCTGCAGAACTGGAAGCCCTGGTCAAGGCCGCCAAAGCCGAAGGCGAGATCGTCATCTACGGGTCGTCCACGGACAATGTGCTCAAGCGCGTCGGCGACGCATTTTCGGCCGCCTACGGCATCAGGCACTCATTCGTGCGGCTGTCTTCCACGCCGCTGATGCAGCGCTACTCGGCGGAAGCCTCCGCGGGCAACATCGCGGCCGATGTGCTGATGGCGGCGGGCGGCGTCCAGGCATTTGCCGCCGATGGCGTCAAGAAGGGCTGGCTCGAGCCGGTGGCCAGCGCCGGCATCCCGGCGATCAGGAGCGGCCAGTATCCCGCGGCCTTCAACCGCAACGACACCGCCATCGTCAGCATCCTCCTGTGGGCGATGTCGTTCAACACCGAGAAGGTCAAGGGCGCCGACGTGCCAAAGGACTGGCCGGACCTGCTCGATCCGAAGTGGAAGGGCCAGATCCTGCTGCCGGAACCGCGCTCGACCGAGGCGGTGCTCGACGTCATGACACTGGTCTATGACAAGTATGGCGAGAATTTCTTCACCAGGCTGCGCGCCCAGTCGCCGCGCATGTACGCCTCGCAGGTGCCCATGCTGCAGGCACTGGGCGCAGGCGAAGGCGCCATCGGCCTGCCGACCAACGAAACGGCGGCCCAACTGCTAGTCTCCAAGGGCTCGCCCATCCGCACCATCGCACCGCCCGTCACCACCGGCGTGGAAATGCAGATCACGCTGACCGCGCGCGGCAAGGCCAAGCACCCCAACGCGGCACGCCTGTACGCCAACTATGTGCTCAGCCCCGAAGGCAACAAGGTCTACAACGCGGACCCCGGCAGCTACAGCGTCTATGACTCTGCCAGCATTCCCAAGGGCTACGAGTCGCCCAAGCCGGGCGTCTCCGCCCGCGCAGCGCTGGTCAACCGGCTGCTCGGGATCCAGTAGCAAGCAAGCGGCGCAAATTGCCTCGAAACGCGCGCGGCCCTGCAGCACTTGCCACGTTTCGGCAATGGCAAAGTCCCTCTCCATTGGCCGTACCTCCCCCTCGATGCTTGTCTGAGATTCGTAGTGCACAAATACGCTCGCACGACGCAAAACGTCAGTGGCCTGCCCCCGTGGACGCGACCTGTCGTTGCCTAGCAGAGTCCGTGGTTGCAAGATGAATTGGTGGTTGCGGTTTGGGCCGCATCGCTCGGATTCGGGCGATGCGGCGCGGCGAAGTCTGCCGGTGGTATGCGCCCTGGTGAACCATGTGGCCGCACCTCGTTGTAGTCACGTCGCCATTGCCCGATCAATGCCCGAGCGCGCGCCAGATCCACGATGCGCACCTTCAGCGCCTCGTTCTG
>VGIE01000393.1 GCA_016867955.1 Betaproteobacteria bacterium | reverse complement strand
TTTGCGACCATGCCAAAACAAACCCCCAGCACCGAAACTGCCGTGCCCGCAGCCGGAGCAACGCCTCCAGCGCCCGCGAACTTCGAGGCCGCCATCGACGAACTGGAAAAAATCGTCGCCCGCATGGAAACGGGTGACCTGAGCCTCGAGGATTCGCTTGCGGCGCACAAGCGCGGGCTGGAACTCGCCCAGTACTGCCAGGGCGTGCTGGCGCGCGCGCAGCAGCAGGTGCGAGTGCTCGAGCAGGACACTCTGAAGGCCCTGTCAGAAACGGAGCCCGATGAATAAGTGTCTGGCTCCAATTCGGGGGCGTGCCCTGTTTTGCCCCCTGACGTCAGGGACCGTCGCCGCAGTTCGGAATGAATCTGTCCCCAAGCCGAAGGGTGGGGCGCGGGTGGCACTGCGCCGGGTTCACGGGTGACGGATTTCGCCGCCTGGATGGCGGGCGTGCAGGCACGGGTCGAGTCGGCACTGGAGCGGCTACTGCCCGCATCCGATGTCATGCCTGTCCGGTTGCATGCGGCCATGCGCTATGCGGTGCTCGGCGGCGGCAAACGCGTGCGACCGCTGCTGGCGTTTGCCGCCGGTGAGGCCGGCGGTTACGCTCCCGCCGCGGATGCAGCAAGGCTGGACGTGGTTGCCTGCGCGCTGGAGTGCATGCACGCGTATTCGCTGGTGCACGACGATATGCCGTGCATGGACGACGACGTGCTGCGGCGCGGCAGGCCTACGGTGCATGTTGAGTATGACGAGGCAACTGCGCTGCTGGTTGGCGACAGCCTGCAGTCGCTGGCGTTCCGCCTGCTGGCGGATCATCGACTCGCCGACGACGTGGGCACGCAGCTGGAGATGGTCAACATCCTCGCACATGCCAGTGGCAGCCGCGGCATGGCCGGCGGGCAGGCAATCGACCTTGCCTCGGTGGGCAAGGCGTTGTCTCTGCCGGAACTGGAGATGATGCACATCCACAAGACCGGAGCGCTGATCCGCGCGGCGGTTGCGCTTGGCGCGCGCTGCGGGCGGGCGCGCTCCGCCGAAGAGCTGAAGCACCTGGATCATTACGCCAAGTGCGTGGGACTGGCATTCCAGGTGGTCGACGATGTGCTCGACCGCGAGGTGCCGACCGCCACGCTGGGCAAGACCGCGGGCAAGGATGCCGCGCAGGGCAAGCCCACGTACGTCAGAGTGGTCGGCCTGGCGCGCGCGAAGGAGATGGCGCGCGAGCTCCAGGCCGAGGCGGCACTCGCGCTGTCCCGGATTGCGGGCAGCACACGGCGCTTGCGGGAGCTGGCCGAGTTCATCGTGTTGCGGCGGTTTTGATACAGTGGACCCACTGATGCGGGTGGATCAGCGGCCTTGGTCCGATGAGTGAACGGATGCCGGAGTACAAATGTGAGTGCAGCGAGTGGAACGGCAGGCGGGACCATGGGCGTGACGGCGGGCACCGGCGCGGAGCAGCGGGCGAGTGGTGAATCAATGAATCTGGATTTGCTGAAATCGATCAACGACCCGGCGGACCTGCGCCGGCTTGACCGCAGGCAGCTGAAGCAGCTTGCCGGGGAATTGCGCGAGTTCCTGATCCACTCGGTCAGCCAGACCGGCGGGCACCTGTCATCGAACCTCGGCGCGGTCGAGCTGACCATTGCGCTGCATTACGTGTTCGACACCCCGGGCGACCGCATTGTCTGGGATGTCGGCCACCAGACCTACGCGCACAAGATTCTTACCGGTCGCCGCGAGGCGATGGACGGGCTGCGCCAGCTCGGCGGGATTTCCGGGTTCCCGCGCCGCGTGGAGAGCCCCTACGACACCTTTGGCACCGCGCACTCCAGCACCTCGATCTCGGCGGCGCTGGGCATGGCCGAGGCTGCCAGGCTGCGCGGAGAGGGGCGGCATGCCGTGGCTGTCATTGGCGATGGCGCCATGTCAGCGGGCATGGCCTTCGAAGCCATGAACAACGCCGGGGTCAGCGACGCTCGCCTGCTTGTCGTCCTCAATGACAACGACATGTCGATTTCGCCGGCGGTCGGTGCGCTGAACAAGTATCTTGCGCGGCTGTTGTCCGGCCAGTTCTACGCCGCGGCCAAAAAGGCGAGCGAGCGCGTGCTCTCGGGCATGCCGACGATGCGCGAGATCGCGCGACGCGTCGAGGAGCACGCCAAGGGAATGGTTACGCCGTCGACGATGTTCGAGGAGTTCGGCTTCAACTATGTCGGCCCGATCGACGGCCATGATCTGGATGCGCTGATCCCCACCCTGAAGAACATCAAGGAACTCGGCGGGCCGCAGTTCCTGCACGTGGTGACGCGCAAGGGCCAGGGTTACAAGCTCGCCGAGGCGGACCCGATCCTGTATCACGGCCCCGGCAGGTTCAACCCGGGTGAGGGTATCAAGGCGGCGAGCGGCGGCAAGCCCACCTACACTAAGGTGTTTGGCGACTGGCTCTGCGACATGGCGAGGCTCGACCCGTCGCTGGTGGCGATCACGCCGGCGATGCGGGAAGGATCCGGATTGGTGCGTTTCGAGCGGGAGTTTCCCGATCGCTATTTCGACGTGGGCATTGCCGAGCAGCATGCCGTCACGTTCGCCGCCGGACTCGCCTGCGAGGGCCTCAAGCCGGTGCTGGCGATCTACTCGACTTTTCTGCAGCGCGGCTACGACCAGCTCATTCATGACGTGGCGATCCAGAGTCTGTCCATGGTGCTCGCGCTCGACCGCGCCGGACTGGTGGGCAGTGACGGTGCCACCCACAATGGCGCCTTCGACCTGTCTTACCTGCGCTGCATTCCCAACCTGGCGGTGATGACGCCCTCGGACGAAAATGAGTGCCGGCAGATGCTGTTTACCGCCCACAAACTCGACCAGCCCTCGGCAGTACGCTATCCGCGCGGCAGCGGCCCCGGCGTGCCGGTGGCCGATGCGATGACCCGGATTCCGCTCGGCAAGGCGGAGGTCCGGCGCAAGGGCAGGGAGGTAGCGATCCTGGCTTTCGGCGCGCCGGTAAAGCCGGCGCTGGAGGCCGGGGAGGCGCTGGACGCCACGGTGGTGAACATGCGCTTTGTCAAGCCGATTGATGAGGCCGTGA
>VGIE01000392.1 GCA_016867955.1 Betaproteobacteria bacterium | reverse complement strand
CTTCGGTGGGCCGGCGCTGCACTATTTCGCCCTGGCCCTCACCATCGGCATCCTGTTCGGCATCTATTCCTCGGTATTGGTCATGGCGCCGCTGGTGCGCTGGCTGGGCGTCAAGCGCGAGGACCTAGTCAAGCCGGTCAAGGAACGCAAGGAGGAGGCGGTCGTCTAGCCGCCGCCTCCTGCCTCCCGCTGCCCCTTCCGGCGCCCTAGCGCCCGCCGGCCTTTTTCGCGCAGGGCACGGAATAATCCCTTTCATCCTGCTGTTTTCCCCTGCATGCGGGCAACTACGCAAGGAGCCCGCCAAAGTCACCCACCGGAACAGGAGGATGAAATGAGAAAACAGCTTATGACCGCCGCAAGCGCGCTGGTATTGGGTACGAGCCTGATGCTCGCAGCAGGCCCGCTTCTGGCTGACGTAATTAAGTTGACCCTAAGCGGCAGCCAGGAAGCCCCCCCGTCACCACCTCGGCCGCAGGCAGTGGAACGGTCACCACCAATGCGGACGGAACCGTTGCCGTGAATATCACCGCCACCGGCATCGCGGCCACGGCCGCGCATATCCACATCGCGCCCGCGGGCCAGAACGGTCCCGTCATCGTGCCGCTCACGAAGATTGGCGACTCATGGGTTGCGGCTCCGAACGCGAAGTTGACGGAAGCCCAGTTCGCGGCCTAGAAGGCGGGCAACCTTTATGTGAACGTCCACAGCGCAGCCAATCCCGGGGGCGAGATTCGCGCCCAGATCCGGCCCTGATTCCGCGACAAGTCCTGCTCACCCATCACCAACTGCACTCCCAGCAACAACTTGAAGAGGAAAATATGAGAAAGATTGCCTTCAGTTCGCTTGCATCAATCGCCATGGTCTTCGGACTTGTCTCGCTCGCCGTAGCCCAGGTTAATCCGAACACGCTGGTCAGCCAGCGCAAGGCCGCGATGATTCTTAACGCCAAGTATTTCGGCCCGATCTACTTCATGACGATCGGACGCGCGCCCTATGACGCTGCGATCGTCACGCGGAACGCGGAATATCTTTCCGTCATCTCCAAGCTTCCTTGGGATGATTTCCAGCCGACGACTGCCGGCGCCGCCAATACGCGGTTCAAGGAAGAGCAGCACAGGGACATGGCAAAGTTCAGGGGCGACGCGGAAGCGCTCCAGGGCGATGTCGTGAAGCTCGTTGCCGCCGCGCGCGCCGGAGACCAGGCCACGGCGGGAGCCGTCGCGCGCACGATGGCGAATGCCTGCAACAGTTGCCATGAGGCCGCCACCTCGTTTCAGTACAGGTTCCCGACAAAGTAATCGCCACACCACCGGGGCGCTGCCAGGCGCAGCCCCCCCGGACCGGCAGCCGGATCGAATGCCAGCATGCGCCCAGCCGCACGTCGTCGCGCCAGTGTCGCGATCGCCCTCGTTCTGTTGGGCGCACGTGGCGATGCATTTGCACAGGGCAACGCCAGGAACGGCCTGTACATCTCGAAGGCCGCGGGCTGTGTCGGTTGCCATACGGACACCCGGCCCGGATCCTCGCCCTTTGCCGGCGGCCGCGCGATTGACACACCGTTCGGGACGTTCTACGGGTCGAACCTGACCCCGCACCGGGAAAACGGTCTGGGCAAGTGGTCGGAAGAGGACTTCCGACGCGCCATCCGCCTTGGCGAGCGTCCTGACGGCACGCATTACTTCCCCGCCTTTCCCTATGCGTCGTTTACGGGGATGACCGACGGCGATGTCCGCGACCTGTGGGCCTATCTGAAGACCCTTCCAACTGCAAGCACTCCGAACCGGCCCCATGAACTGCGGTTTCCATTCAGCTGGCGCTTTCTGGTGACGTTCTGGAAATGGCTCTATTACAAGCCGGGGGCGCTGGCCCCTACTGCCAAGGCAAGCGCGATGGAAAATCGCGGCATGTATCTCATCCGCACGCTTGGTCATTGCGGCGAGTGCCATACGCCGAGAAACACGCTCGGCGGACCGAAGTCCGACCGATTTCTGGCCGGCGGGAAACTGCCCGAGGGGCGGACCCCCAATCTGACGCCCACGCGGCTGAAGAAATGGAGCGACGCCGACCTGGTCAAGTTCTTCAAGAGCGGGACGACGCCGGCTGGAGACTTGGTGGCCGACAACATGGGCGAAGTCGTGCAGAACTCAACGAGTCAACTCAGCTCCGAGGACGTCGCGGCCATGATTGCCTATCTCAGGTCGCTGCCGGCGCAGCCCGAGGAAACGAAGTAGCCGCCGCGGCCCCCGGCACTGCCGGCCCATTCAGCAATACGCCCTATACTCACAGCTTTTGGTCCATGCGCCCGTCGCACGTGCTTGCACAGAGGAATCACTGACAGCACCTGCGCCCGTATTCGAGGCGGGGCGACCCTTACGCGTCAGATGCGCCTGGCCAGTTCCCTGGCCATGCCGACATAGCCGGCCGGCGTGAGTGCCAGCAGGCGCCTGCGGTCGGCCTCTGGTATCGCCAGCGACCCGATGAACGTCCGCACCGCCTCCGCGTTGAGCCGCTTGCCGCGCGTCAGCTCCTTCAACTGCTCGTAGGGATTGGGCAGGCCGTGGCGGCGCATGACGGTCTGGATCGCCTCGCCCAGCACCTCCCAGTTGGCGTCCAGGTCCTCGGCCAGCCGCGCGGCATCGACCTCGAGCTTGCCCAGGCCGCGCAGGCAGGACTTCCAGCCCAGCAGCGAATGCCCCAGCGCCACGCCGACATTGCGCAGCGCCGTCGAGTCCGACAGGTCGCGCTGCCAGCGCGACACCGGCAGCTTGTCGGCGAGGAAGCGCAGCAGGGCATTAGCCGCGCCGAGGTTGCCCTCGGAATTCTCGAAGTCGATCGGGTTGACCTTGTGCGGCATGGTGGATGACCCGACTTCGCCGGCCTTCACGCGCTGGCGGAAATAGCCGAGGGAAATGTAGCCCCAGAGGTCGCGGTCGAGGTCGAGCAGGACGGTATTGGCGCGCGCGACCGCGTCGAGATACTCGGCCAGGCCGTCATGCGGTTCGATCTGCGTGGTATAGGCGTTGAATTCCAGGCCCAGTGATTCGACGAAGCGGCGCGCAAAGGATTCCCAGTCGAACCCGGGGTAGGCGGCGAGGTGCGCG
>VGIE01000391.1 GCA_016867955.1 Betaproteobacteria bacterium | reverse complement strand
CCAGGCCGGCGCGCCGCAAATGACAACGGCCGCGCTGCCGTCGCGCGGCCGTCGGACCTTGCGCCCGCCATGGTGGGCCGATGGCGGGCCGGTGGCGGTTGATCAGTTCTTGATCATGCCGGGTGGCGCGTCATAGGCGCCGAAATCACGTTTGGCGAGTTCCGCGGGGTCCGATCCGATGCGGTTGGTGGGTTTCGGCAGTTGCAGGATGAGCACTTCGGCACCCTGGGGACCGGCGGCAAGTTCCGGCGTCGATTCGCCGCGCTCGACACGCATCAGGGTCAGTGGCGGCAGATCCTTGCCGTCCCTGGCAAGCGAGCCGGTGCATACCAGGTAGTACTGGTCGCCGCCCGTGGTGGGCTGGCCCTGAGCCTTCGCGCCGGCGCCCATGCGCAGGCCGACCACCAGCACGTTGTCGGTCTTGTCTTCCAGCAGAACCTCGCGGGCGTGCTGGCCTGCTGCGGGCAGGGGCTGGTTGATGTTGAAGTTGCCCGCGACGTTTCGTCCGGGCCGGGTCTTCATCTTGGCGCGTGCCTCGGGCATCGGGAAGTAGCCCGTCGAGCAGGCCGCGCGGATGGTGTAGAAGGACACGCCTTCCTTGCCGCCGATGATGGGGCCGTAGGGTGTGTAGGCATCGGCGTAATGGAATGCGACCGGACTCGCCGGACCGGGTCCGAGGCGGCCGCCGCCGCGCACGATCACCTGGAACTGGTCGATATCGTGGAAGTGCGGATGGATTGTGGAGCCCTCATCCGGCATGTCGACCAGGAAGGCCTGCGGGCCCTCATGTGCCTCCAGGATAGAACCGTAGTAGCAGCGGACGACGGAAAGGTACTCCTTGGTCTGGACGTCCCTGCGCTTGGTCTCGTCGTAGGTCACGACTCGCATGCTGTTCCTCCTCGCTGTTTGGCGAAATTCGACATTCGCGACCGGGTTCCTCGCCGGATCACGCCAATATATTACACATAGTTCCCGATCCGGCTGTTGCGGCCGGATTGCCATGCGCACCGCGCGAAGCGTGGTGGGCTACATGCTAGATTAGCCTCCATGCCCGCCGCCCTGTCCCTGCGCCATTTCCTGCTTGCCGTCGCCGTCATGGCGGTGTGGGGCAGCAACTTCGTGGTGGCCAAGTACGCGCTGGGCCAGCTGCCGCCGCTGCTGTTCGCGACCCTGCGCTTCGCGCTGGCGCTGGTGCCGGCGATGTTCTTCCTGCCGCGGCCGGCCTGCGGCTGGCGCAACCTCGGCCTCTACGGCGTGCTGATCGGCGTCGGCCAGTTCGGGCTGCTCTACATTGCCCTAAGTGGATTGGGCGGCCTCAGCGGTGTTGGCGGCCACGCTGGTGGCGGCGGTGGTGGCGACGCCGGAGGCAGCAGCGCAGGCGGGCTCATCTCGCCGGGACTGGCCTCGCTGGTGATCCAGACGCAGGTGTTCTTCACCGTCGGGCTCGCCATGCTGATCCGGGGCGAGCGCGTGCGCGCCTACCAGTAGCTCGCGCTGCTGCTGGCGGCCGCGGGCCTCGGCGTGATCCTCGCCCATACCGACGGCACCACCACGCCGCTCGGCCTCACGCTGATCCTGCTGGGCGCCGCCTGCTGGGCGGGCGGGAACATCACCGCCTCGCGCGCGGGCCCCGTGAACATGCTCGCCTATGTGGTGTGGGCCAGCACCTTTGCGGTGCCGCCGCTGCTCGTGCTGTCGCTGTGGTTCGAGGGCTGGCAGGCCATGGCCGCGGGCCTGCGCAATGCCGATGCGCTGACCTGGCTGGCCGTGGGCTGGCAGGCCTGGGGCAACACGCTGTTCGGCTACGGCGTCTGGGGCTGGGTGCTGGCGCGCTATCCGGCCGCGACCATCGCGCCGCTGGCGCTGCTGGTGCCGGTGTTCGGCATGGGCAGCTCGGCGCTGCTGCTGGGCGAGTCGCTGCCCGGCTGGAAGCTCGGCGCCGCCTCGTTGGTCATGCTGGGCCTGGCGCTCAACCTGCTGTGGCCGCGGCTGCAGTCCCGCCTGCGCGCCCGCGGGAGGCCGCAGGACTGATATTCTCGCCTCGCATCGCGGGTGCGGCGCTGTCGCGCGGACGGGGCATGGATGGGGCGGGACCGGATGCGCAGCGTGACCAAGTTGCAGTGAAAGCGCGGCAAGAAGCGCGGCGAAGGTGCGGTGCAAGTGCGGGGAGCGCGGGGGGCGCATGGGGATGGACGAATTCGATTACGTGATTGTCGGCGCCGGTTCGGCCGGATGCGTGCTGGCCAACCGCCTGTCGGCCGATCCGGCCCTGAAGGTGTGTGTCGTCGAAGCCGGGCCGCCGGATACCAGTCCCCTCATCCATGTGCCGCTCGGCATGCTGCCGCTGATGACGCACAAGGTGCTCAACTGGTGCTACAGCACGCTGCCGCAGGCGGGGACGGCGGGACGCCCAATCTACGCGCCGCGCGGCAGGACGCTGGGCGGCACCAGCGCCATCAACGGCATGGTGTACATGCGCGGCCACCGCGGCGACTACGACGAATGGGCCGCGGCCGGCAACCCCGGCTGGTCCTACCGCGAGGTGCTGCCGTATTTCCTGAAGAGCGAGCACAACGAGCAGCATGGCGCGCCCTACCATGGCAAGGGCGGACCGCTCAACGTCACCGACGTCGAGTCCTATTCGCCGCTGATGGACATGATGTTCGCTGCGGCGACGCGCATGGGGTGGCCCGTGATCGAGGACTTCAACGGCGCCACCCAGGAGGGCTTCAGCCGGCGGCAGGCCACCATGAAGAACGGGCGCCGCCACTCCACGGCCACGGCCTTCCTGCACCCGGTGCGCCACCGGCCGAACCTCACCGTGATGAACGGCCTGCTGGTCGACCGGTTGCGTTTCGAACCGTCGCAGGGCAGCGTGCCGCGGGCCGCGGGCATCGACGTCATCGACACCTCTCGCGGCAACGATCGCCGCCACCTGCGCGCGCGGCGCGAGGTCATCCTCGCCGGCGGCGCGTATGCCTCGCCCGCCATCCTGCTGCGATCCGGCATCGGCGATGCGGGCGAGCTCTCGGCCCTGGCGATCAAGCCGGTGTGCGAACTGCCGGGCGTCGGGCGCAACCTGCAGGACCACCTCATCACGCAGGTGAGCCATG
>VGIE01000390.1 GCA_016867955.1 Betaproteobacteria bacterium | reverse complement strand
CAGACAGTCGCCGCCGGGATGATCGAGGCCTGATCCAGCCATGGAACCCGAGTCCGGCAAGGTCTATCTCGTCGGTGCCGGCCCCGGTGCGGCGGATTGCGATCGCGTACAAGGAGGCTCCGCCCCTTGTATATCCCCCGACAGCAGTGCGCCGACCGGAGCCGCCGTGACTGGTAAGGTCTATCTCGTCGGTGCCGGCCCCGGTGCGGCGGATCTGTTGACGATCCGCGCCGTGCGCATCATCGCCTCCGCCGACATCCTGTTCCACGACGCGCTGGTCAATCGCGAAGTCGTGGCGCTAGCCGTGCATGCGAGGAAGGTCGCCGTGGGCAAGCGCCACGGCCGCTACAGCACGGCGCAAGCCTTCATCAACAAGCGCCTCGTTGACGCAGCGCGGCAGCATGCGGTGGTGGTGCGCCTGAAGGGCGGCGACCCGCTGCTGTTCGGCCGCGCGCAGGAAGAAATCGACGCCCTGGTCGCCGCCGGCATCGACGTCGAAGTGGTATCCGGCGTGACCGCAGCGCTGGCTGCCGGCGCCGCGCTAGGTGTGTCGCTCACGCAGCGCGGCGTCTCGCGCAGCGTCACCTTCGTCACGCCGCGCGTCGGCAAGGAAGAGTCGGTCAGCAACTGGGCTACCGCCGTCCTCGCCACCGACACCGCCGTCATCTACATGGGCGCCGGCGAAGCGCAGGCCATCGCGGACACCCTCATGGCTCGCGGCATCCCGGGCGCGCGCCCGGTGGCGCTGGTGGAGAACGCCTCCCTCGCCGGTGAATCGCGCCGCGTCGGCAGGCTGTCCCGCCTGGGGCAAATGGCGCAATCGCTGGGCAGCGGCCCGGCCATCATCGTGCTGGGCGACGTGCTGCTGTCGTTGAGCGCGGGAGCGCGGGCGGCTCCCGCCGGCGGCATCGGCGGGGAGGCCGGCGCGGCGCAGCGCCGCCAGGCCTGATCAGCCCCGGTCTATACTGCCAGTCAGGCGTGATAAGTTTTTACCGCACTGCGTAAACGACGCATCTACTGACACCACTTTCCGTGTCATAGCGTCGGGCCGGGCGCCGCCAGCGCGTGTTCGGCGAGCCGGCGCGTGACGTAGTCATATGCGTCGTCCACCGAGTCGGTGCGGTGGAAGACCTGCAGGTCCTCGGGACGGATGGTGCCGTAGCGCACCAGCGCCTCGAAATCGATGACCTCGTCCCAGAATCCGGTTCCGAAGAGGACGATGGGCAGGGGCTTCTTCATCTTGTGCGTCTGGCGCAGCGTCAGCACCTCGAACATCTCGTCCAGCGTGCCGAAGCCGCCCGGGAAGAGCAGCAGCGCCTTGGCAAGATAGGCGAACCAGAACTTGCGCATGAAGAAGTAGTGGAAGTTGAGCGACAGTTCGCGCGTGATGTACGGGTTGCCCGCCTGTTCCGTCGGCAGCGAGATGTTGAGCCCGACGTTGAGCCCCCTCGCCTCCGATGCGCCGCGATTTGCGGCCTCCATGATGCCGGGCCCGCCGCCCGTGCACACCACGAAGCGGCGGCCCGCGGACTCGAGCGACTTCGACCATTCGGTCAGCCGGCGCGCCAGTTCGCGCGCCTCCTCGTAGTAGTGCGACATCGCCAGTTGTTGCCGCGCCGCGCGCAGGGCGGTCCGGTCGCCCTTTGCGGCGAGCACGGCGGCTTCGGCCTGCTCGCGCGAGCAGACGCGCGCCGAGCCCATGAACACGATGGTGTCCTCGATCTCGTGGCGGTCGAAGCGCGCCTTGGGCTCGATGTACTCGGCCAGGATCCGCAGCGGCCGCGCGTCCGTGCTGTTGAGGAAGGATCTGTTGTGGTAGGCCTTTTCGGCGCGGATCGGTCGTGGTGCTGGCGCGGGCTTCATGCAGGGGAATCTCCAGTCAGGGTGGGCGCTGCGGCCATTGTGCACCACCGCGCCTGCGGCGAACGCAGGCGCTTTCGCAGTCAGGCGCCGAGCAGCGCCGGCAGTTCCGCAAGCGTCCGGATTTCGTGGGACGGCCTGCCGGGCAGTCGTTCGGCCCGCTGGCCGTAGCGGTTGCACCAGACCGCCCGCATGCCGAAGGCGGAGGCGGCCCAGGCATCCCAGGCATTGGCCGACTGGAAGGACATCGCCTGGGGCGCGATACCCAGCCGGTCCACGGCCAGCTGGTACACCCTCGGGTGTGGCTTGAACACGCCGGCCTCCTCCACCGACAGCACGGCATCGAGCAGGTCGCCGATTGCGGACTTGTCGACGGCGGCCGCCAGCATGGCCGGCGTGCCGTTGGAGAGGATCGCCGTCTTCAGGCCGGCGGCGCGCAGCCAGGTGTATTGCAGCTGCTTGTCGCGCCACATCGCCGCGAGCGGTTCCCACGCGCCGCCCAGCGCGTCGCGGCAGCGGCGCGCCGCCGAGGCATAGTCGAACAGCGTACCGTAGGCATCGAACACGCAGGCGCGGATTCCGGCAAGTGGCCCCGCGCTCACGGCGGTGGTCCCGCTGTCTTCGCAGGTGTCTTGCCGGTCTCGCGCAGCAGTTTCCACGCCATCTGGGCTCCTCCACCGGTCATCGGTGGGACATTATGCTTCAAGCCGCGGATGATGAAATCCGTTGCGCCGGCATGCGCGCCCCGTGCTCCGTTGCGCGCTGCGGTGCTAGTATGGATCGCATTGAATGCTTACCGGGGAGGCCCGCCATGGCGCACATGATCTGGGGCGTGCTGGTCCTCGCCGGGGACGTCTGGGCCATCCTGAACATCGCGCAGAGCGCGGTGTCCAACGAGAAGAAGCTGCTCCGGATCCTCGCCGTGCTGCTGCCGGTGCTGGGGCTGGTACTGTGGTACTTCCTTGGACCGAGGGCAGCGAGGTCCTGACCTTGTAGCGGGCACGCGCGGGTCGGCCACGAAAGAGAAGATCGCCGACGCCCGCCGGCACTATCCCCGACCGCCCGCGCCGTCCGCGGGCATCGGCGCGAGCGACATGTGTACGGCGATGCGGGGACCGGGCTGCTGCCCCGGCATGGCTCTGGCCTGGTGAACCCTGTTCCTGTCGCCCGATTTCCGGATGATTCTCAGCCGTTGCTGTCTGAGGCAGGCACTACCAGACCAGGTCCACCGCCACCGGCGACCAGACGATGCCCGAATT
>VGIE01000389.1 GCA_016867955.1 Betaproteobacteria bacterium | reverse complement strand
AATGCTGAAGAAACACAGCGGCCGGAGCCGCTGGGAACAGGGACAGAAATTCATTTACAACGGGCTGGACTCGCAGGCACTGGGGTTTGTCATCCGCGGCGCCACCGGGATGCCCGTGCAGCGCTGGTTCGAGGAAACCGTCTGGCAAAAGGCCGGCGCCGAATTCCGCGGTGGCTGGTTCAGGGACAAGGAAGGCAATGGCATTGCCGAGCTCCTGCTGATGGCCACAACCCGTGACTTCGCTCGCATCGGCCTCTACGTGCAGGAACGCCTCATGGGCAAGGTGGACGACCCGTGCGTGAGCGCCTTCCTCCGCGAAGCCGCGCAGCCGCTGACGGCCAAGGGCTACTGGGCCACGGCGCCCTCGTTCGGCATGGGCATCCACACCTGCGCCGATGGCAACCCGTGGATCACGGGCCACGGCGTCCAGCGCATCGGCATCAACCCGAAGACCGGCCGCCTGCTGTCGACCAACGGATTCAAAGAGTGGGCGCGGGACTTCGACAGCATCACGCAGCGATTGCTGGCGTTCTGATCGCCTGCACATCGTTCGCCGGCGCAGCGCATTCACATGACCGCAGTCGCATGACATTCTTCAATGCATCACCGCAACATTCGCGCTTCGTTCTGGAACAAGAATCGCGTTCATGGACCCGCTGGTTTTTCCACATCGGGAATGCGTTTGCCTAAACGCCAGACTATTTTGGCGCTTCGGTTGGCCGGCGCGCCTCACTCGCCGAAACTCGCTGATCGCGAACGATCACCCGCAGCGTTCAGGAGGGGAATACTTCCCTGACCTGCAGCCCGCAGTCAAATTGCGATGGCGGGCGAACTACTACCCGGAAAACGGAGCAAGCGGTTTGGACATCATCGATTCCCAGGTGCACACATGGGAGGCCGACACGCCGGCCTACCCCTGGCGCCCGAACTACGCCGACCCCCAGCGCGTGGCCATGGTGCGCGCGCACTTCAGCGAGCACCTCTTTCCGACGCACGAGCTGATCGCGGCCATGGACGCCGCCGGCGTGCATGCGGGCATCGCCACCGTGCCCTCCATCTACGGCTCTGACAACCGCTATGCGCTGGCCGCCTGCGCGCGCTACCCTGAACGCCTTGCCATGATCGCCCTGCCCGACCCGGATGCGCCCGACATGGACGCCGAGATCCTGCGCCTGAAGGCCGAGCCCGCGATCCTCGGCGTTCGCGTCATGATCGTGTCGGCCGACACCCTCGAATCGGTGCAGAAGGGCCGGCACCGGCGCATCTTGGCAGCCGCCGAGCGCCATGGCGTGACGATGTGCCTCTACCCGCTCAACCACATCCAGTACGTGAGGCAGATCGCGGACGATTTTCCGAATCTGCGCATCGTCATCGACCATCTCGGGCATGCTCAGCCTCCGGTGAACATCGGCGGCGCCGACTTCGGCAACATGTTCGGCGGCTGGCAGCACCTCCTCGACCTCGCCGCCTGCGACAACATCGCCGTCAAGGTGAGTGCGTTTCCCGCCATGTCCTCGGCACCCTTCCCGTACAAGGACCTGTGGCCGCGCATCCGGCAGCTCGTCAACGTGTTCGGGGTCGAGCGGCTGTTCTGGGGCACCGATTTCACGCGCGCAAGGCCGCTGCAGAGCTACGATCAGGGCATCCGGTACCTGCGCGACTGCCCGGAGCTCACCGACGTCGAAAAGGCGGCCCTCATGGGCGGTTCGCTGCGGCGCTATTTCAACTGGCCCGCGCCCGGCTGGACGAAGCCCTCGCTGGCCCGATAGCCATACCGAAACCGCATTCCAAAGGAATTCATCATGTTCGACCTCGTCATCAGGAACGGCAAAGTCATCGACGGCACCGGCGCTCCCGCGTGCCATGCCGATATCGGCGTCACGGACGGCCGCATCGCCGAGATCGCCGCTCCAGGCAAGCTCGGCGCCGGCAAGCGCGCGATCAACGCCGACGGCCGCGTGGTGGCGCCCGGATTCATCGACCCGCACACGCACTACGACGCGCAGATCTGCTGGGACGGCCAGCTCGCGCCCACGTCATGGCACGGCTTCACCACCGCGGTGGTGGGCAATTGCGGCGTGGGCATCGCGCCCTGCCGCCCCGACATGCACGAGGTCGTGCTGAAGGACCTCGTCAATGTCGAGGGCATCCCCTACGACGCGCTCACCCAGGGCGTGAAGTGGCAGTGGGAGAGCTTCCCCGAATTCATGGCCGCGGCGGACGCGCGCGGCTGCGGCCTCAACCTCGGCTTCTACGCGCCGCTCACGCCCTTCCGGCACTTCGTGATGGGGCACGAGTCGATGGAGCGCGGCGCCACGCCGGAGGAGACGGCGCAGATCAAGGCGCTGCTGAAGGCAGCCGTCGCCCAGGGCGCCGTGGGCATCTCCACCACGCGCGTGCCGCAGCACCTGGGTTACGCTGGCAAGCCCATCGCCTGCCAGCGCGCCGGCTTCGACGAAATGCGCGCATACGCCAGCGCGCTTGGCGAACTGGGCAAGGGCGCCATGACCATGGCGCTGTTCCGCCAGACCTCGGTGATGGCCGACGATGAGCGCGAACTGCTGCAGATCCTGCACGACGCCAGCCACCGGCCCATCACCTTCATCGGCTTCCTGCACCGTGACGACATCCCCAATGCCTGGCGCGATTCGAAGGCCAAGCTTGGCGACCTGGGCAGCAAGAACGTGCTGGCGCAGATCACGCCGCTGCCGCTGACGCGCGAACTGACACTCAAGCGGCCCTACCTCTATGCCGCGCTGCCGAGCTGGAACAAGGCCATCAAGGGCACGCTGAAGGACCAGTGGGAGTGCTACACGGAACCGGGCTTCAGGGAGCGCTTCCGCGCCGACCTGAAGATGAACCTGTCCACGGTCGGACGCTGGGAATATCTCAAGATCGTCGCCGCGAAGAAGGCCTCGCTGAAACGCTTCGAGGGCCGCTCGATTGCAGACATCGCCAAGGAGCTCGGCAAGGACGGCGTCGACACGCTGATGGAGATTGCGCTGGAGGACGAACTCAACACCGACTTCTCGACCGCCGCCTACAACGCCAATGAAAAGGAAGTCGCCGACATCCTCAACCTGCCCAACACGCTGGTCGGCCTGGGCGACGGCGGCGCGCACGTGGA
>VGIE01000388.1 GCA_016867955.1 Betaproteobacteria bacterium | reverse complement strand
AAGATCGGCGACCGGATCCTGGAATTCGTGGTTTTTTTCAGCTGCAGGCGGCGCGTTTCTGGCGCTGGCCGCTTCGATCAGGGCCTCTCGCAGCAGCTCGACACCGGCCCCGGTCCTTGCACTGAGACGAACGCGACAAATCTTACCATATTCGTCCCGCTCGACCCCGGGCCCCAGGCCGCTCGCATCGGTCTTGTTCCAGACCATGATCTGCGGCACGTCCGACGCACCGATCTCCGCCAGCACGGCATCGACCTCGGCGACCTGCTCCGCCCGGCCGGGACTGGCCGAGTCCGCCACGTGGATGAGGACGTCCGCGCGGATCGTCTCCTCAAGCGTGGCGCGGAATGCCTCGACCAGGGTATGAGGCAGTTCGCGGATGAAACCCACGGTGTCGGAAACGACGATCTGGCCGAAGCCCCCCAGGTAGAGCTTGCGCGAGGTGGTATCCAGCGTCGCGAACAGCTGGTTTGCGGCATAGGATTGTGCGTGAGTCAGCGCGTTGAACAGCGTGGACTTGCCGGCGTTGGTGTAGCCGACCAGCGAGGCCGAGAATACGCCGCCGCGGGTGCGGGCCCGCCGCTGCACGCGGCGCTGCCGGTCCAGCTTCCGGAGCTCGTCCTTCAGCAGCTTGACCCGATTACCGATCAGGCGGCGGTCGATTTCGAGCTGCGTCTCGCCCATGCCGCCCATCATCCCGTGCCCGCCGCGCTGGCGTTCCAGGTGCGTCCAGCTGCGGACGAGCCGCGTCGAGATGTGTTCCAGCTGCGCCAGTTCCACCTGCAGCTTGCCGGCGCGGCTGTGGGCGCGCTGGCCGAAGATGTCGAGGATCAGCGCTGTGCGGTCCACCACGCGCGCGCCCAGCACATTGTTGAGGTTGCGCTCCTGTGCGGGCGACAACTGGTGGTTGAAAACGACCAGATTGGCGCCGTGCGCCCTGGCAGCGGCGCTGATCTCCCCGGCCTTGCCCTTGCCGGCGTACAGCGCCGGATCTGGCCTGCTGCGCCTTCCGGTAATCGTCGCCACCGGCTTGATGCCCGCACTGAGAGCGAGCTGCCCCAGCTCTTCCAGGCTTTCGGGGAATCCGTACTGACCGAAGTCAAGGCCGACGATAACGGCCCGGTCCGGACCGGGCCGCGTTTCGGACATCGCGCCTGAACGAATCAGGACCACCCGCGGTGCTGCAATGCCATCAACCCTCGCCGGTATGTTCAGTGGGCAAGTTGACTGCGCGCGCCGGCACTACCGTGGAGATGGCGTGCTTGTAGACCATCTGCGTGACGGTGTTCTTGAGGAGGACAACGTACTGGTCAAAGGACTCGATCTGCCCCTGCAGCTTGATCCCGTTCACCAGATAGATCGACACAGGGATGTGCTCCTTGCGCAATGTATTGAGAAACGGATCCTGCAGCAGTTGACCTTTGTTGCTCATGGGTTGGCTCCCAAGATTCTTGTCAGGCGTCTAATGTAATCGATTTCGCCGCGCACTGGCAACGATCTGTCCGCAAGTTGCTCGCGTTGCTACTCGCGTCGCGGCCCGCGGGCACGACAGGCATCAACGGCCTTCCTAAGCATAGGGATTGCGACCGGTGCGGAATTCGACCCTCAGCGGCGTGCCCTCCAGCTCGAAGGCTTCGCGGAAGCTGGTCTCGAGATAGCGCCGGTAGGTTTCCGGCACCGCATTCAGCGCCGAGCCGTGAATGATGATGACCGGCGGATTGCGCCCGCCCTGGTGCGCGTAGCGCAGCTTGGGGCGCGACATCCCCGAGCGCGGCGGCGTCTGCCTGGCCACTGCAGCGATCAGCGCGCGCGTCAGGCGCGGCGTCGGCAGGTTCACCATGACTGCCGCGTAGGCACGGTTGACGGAGGTCATCAGCGGCCCGAGGCCCTCGCCCCTGCGCGCAGCAATGTAGTGGAAGCGCGAAAACGCGAGAAACCCGAGCTTGCGGGCCAGCGCGCGCTTGACCAGGTCGCGCTGGTATCCGTCGACCGCGTCCCACTTGTTGACGGCGACCACCAAGGCTCGGCCGCGCTCGAGGATGAACCCCGCCAGGTGCGCGTCCTGCTCCGCCACATCGGACTGGGCATCCACGACCAGGATCGCAACGTTCGCCTGATCGATGGACTGCAGCGTCTTCACCACCGAGAACTTTTCCACGGCCTCGAAGACCTTGCCGCGGCGCCGCACGCCCGCCGTGTCGATCAGACAGTACTGCCGGCCCGCGAATTCGAACTCGATCTCTATGCTGTCCCGCGTGGTGCCGGGCTGGTCGAAGGCTATTACTCGCTCCTCGCCCACCAGCGCATTGACCAGGGTCGATTTGCCGACATTCGGCCGTCCGACGATGGCCACTTTGGGCGGCCGGGCGAGACTCGCGTCTTCGGCTTCCCCGTCATCGGGAAAGCGCGCCAGAATGCACTCGATCAATTCCCTGACCCCATCGCCATGAGCACCCGAAATCGCATTCGGCTGGCCGAGCCCGAGTTCGTGGAATTCCGATTCCGCGATGTCGGTCTGCATGCCCTCGGCCTTGTTCACCGCCAGCCAGACCGGGCAATTCACGCGGCGCAGGCTCTCGGCGATGCGCTTGTCATGGCCGGTCAGCCCCTCGCGTGTATCCACCATGAAGACGATGGCGTCGGCTTCGGCAATGGCGGCCTGCGTCTGCTTGGCCATCTCCGAGTAGATGCCCTCCTTCGCGGCCGGCTCGAGGCCGCCGGTGTCGACGACGAAGTAGGGGCGTGCGCCGATGCGCCCGATCCCGTAATGGCGGTCGCGCGTGAGGCCAGGGATGTCCGCCACCAGCGCATCCCGGCTTCGTGTCAAGCGGTTGAACAGGGTGGACTTGCCGACATTCGGACGGCCGACCAAAACGATGATCGGCTTCACCGGCGAGCGCCCGTGGTGCCTGCGACTGCCTTCGCCGCAATGCCGTCGGCGGCAAGCGGCCTGTCGACGAGGCGGACAACCGCCAGGCGCGGCGCGTCTGCGCGGCGGCGTGAGGGGCACGCCACCTATTTCAGGCCGTACGCAAACAGGCCGCCCTTGCGGGTCTGGACAATGAAGCCGGCTCCGTGGGCCAGCGGCGCGGCGGTGATGGCCGAACCATCCGTGGCTGCTCGCGCCACGAAGGAGCCGTTGTCGCGC
>VGIE01000387.1 GCA_016867955.1 Betaproteobacteria bacterium | reverse complement strand
CGCCACCAGCACCGGCACCAGTCGGCGGTAGACATACATGTAGGCACACAATTTGCCACTCATGACTGACTTCACGAGCGGAATGGTGACCGTCCCGGCCACGTCGGACACAAACAGGTAGCGCCAGCCGCGATCCTTGAAATCGTAGTGCGACGACATCAGGTGATGGACGTACCAGACCTCGTGTCCAAGGTCATGGATACGGATGTAGAGATCGCGCTCCTCCTCACCCGGAAAGCGCGGGTCGAGCCCCCCGGACGCCTGATAGACATCCCGCTTGATCAGGTAGGCCCCTTGCAGGTAATCGGATCGCCAGTTCTTCTGGTCGGCCTTGATGGTGAAGGACTTCAGGTCCTTCTCGTCCTTGTACTCCCGCTTGAATCCATGGACCACGGCCGCCTTTGAATTGGCATTCATGAACTGGACCGCTGTCGGCATCCAGTCCGGGTCCAGCTCCATGTCGCCATCAAGGAACTGTATCAGCGGAGTTTCGCATTTCTTTGCCCCCACCATTCGGCCGAGCGATGCGGAATAGAAGTTGGAGTCGAGCACCACGATCACCGGGATGCCGTACTCACGCGCGATCTCCACGCTGCGATCGCTGCTGTTCGAATCCGCGAACACGATGCGTCGGGTGAGTCTCTGGATCGAGGCAAAACAGCGTGGCAGGTTACCCGCCTCGTTCCGGCCGATCACCACGACCGTCACATCGTCAATTGAATAGTTCTTCATCAGTGTCGCAACTCAGTCCGTAAGGCGCAACTCGTTGACTTTCGGCTCGTAGCCCAGACATCGTCGGGCTTTCGAGATATCCAGCACCAATTCACGCAATCCATTGTTCTCCGGACCATGCTTCCGGGTGACATTGCGCCCGTCGGCCAGCAGGTCAGCGAGTTGATTGATGCTGAGGGTCAGGCGGCTGGAGATGTTGAAGACTCCCACTTCCTCCGGTTTCACGATGACTTTCTCGATGGCACCGAGCAGGTCGGATACATGAAGAAAGTCGCGTCTCTGCCCACCATCTCCATCGATGGTGACTTCGCCCTTCTCCCGGATCTGCCGCTGCATGTGGAAAACCACGCCCTTCTGCTGCCGCTGCCCATAAACGTTGGGCAGGCGCAGGATATGGAAGGGACGCCCCTCCCCTCCCCACTCATACTCGATCACCTTCTCGGCAAGCCACTTCGAGAAACCGTAGTAGTTGGTTGGTCCGACGGGATCGTCTTCCCTCGACCCGCTTCGATGGGCGACCTCGCCATAGACGGCCCCGGTTGAAAGAAAGACCACGCGATGGCCACCGGATCGCCCGAAGCATCCTAGCGCCCTCCGGGTCAGCTCGATATTGCTTGCCCACAAAGTGTCGTGGTCCCCTGAAAAACGTCCCGCCAGGTGAAGAAGCGTTGCGCCTATTGCCCAGGAACCGAGCTCGCCCAGCGAATCCACTTCATTACAGATTCGGATTTCGCATTGCCGGGGCAACTGGCTATGCAGCAGCAGTTCCTGACCGATGAAGCCGGTACTACCCGTGATCGCGATTCGCGGCTGCATCAAGCCCAGGCTTCCGCCCCCAGCTGGGACAGGAATGCCTCGTTGCTCAAGGTCGGCGCATTCTGAGAACTGAACTCCTGCAACTCCGTCAGCTTTCCCTGTTTGATGATTGGCGCATAACGTTCCCTCCCGATCTCGGGAATGATCACGAAATAACGGTCGCTCAGTTCGTACGTATGGGGAATTTCGCTCCGGGATATCAGCACCTCATGCTTCTTCTCGCCGGGGCGGGCACCAATGACCTCGATTCGGGTCTTCTCATCGCCATACTTCGCGATCATGGCTTCGGCAATCCTGGCTACCTCGATCGATTGCATCCGCATCACGAATGTTTCACCACCCTGGGCAATGCTGACCGCCTCGAAGATCAGATGAATGGCCTCGCGAGTACTCATCAGAAACCGGGTCATCCCCGGGTCGGTGACCGTCAGCCTGTTCAGTGTCTGGATCTGCTTCTTGAACAATGGTAGCACGCTGCCATTGGTCCCCATAACATTGCCGCCCCTGACGCAGACGAATTTGGTACTGGTGTCGTAATTATGCTGCGCATTGGTGACCAGCTTCTCGCCGCAGGCCTTGGTGATTCCGTAGATGTTGTGCGGCTCCACGGCCTTGTCGGTCGAAACGTCCACGACGATCTCGACCTTGGCCTCCATCGCGCACATCACGACATTGTGCGTACCGATGATGTTGGTTTCGACGGTCTGCCAGGAGTTCCTCTCGCATACGGGCACATGCTTGAGCGCGGCCAGGTGAAAGACGACGTTGATGCCCGACATTGAATCCAGCAGGGAGTCCTTGTCTCGAACGTCCCCGATCACGAATCGCATGCGTTTGCTGTTGAACTCCCGCTCCATCTCTACCTGCTTGTGCTCATTGCGGGAAAGCACAATGATTTCCGTAACCTCGGTAATTTCCAGCAACTGCGTGCACAGTTCGTGCCCCCACGAACCGGTACCACCTGTGACGAGAATCCGTCCGTGAATAAGGCCTTTGTTCTTGTCTGACATTTAGCACCTGTTAACAATTAACTTGCCAAGTTGAGCGATGGAGTATGCCTTCAGGCGGGCATAGGTTCCATCGCCCTGCTTCCCCGACCCGCCGATCTTTCCGGTATCGCCGAACCGGTAGCGAACCGCGAACGGGGTGGTTCGCTCGGACGAAAACAATCCGGGAAATCGCTCCCGGACCCGCTCATTGATGGGGATTTTACGTCGCGTTCCGCGCAGGAAGAACGACGTCGGCGTCGCAAAGCAGCGTCGCATGAACGCAATGTCCATGAAAGGCAACAGCACACCGACTCCCCGAGGCAGCATCTGGTACTTCTGCGCCTCACGCGCCTGAAGAATATGGAGAAAGAAGAGCATGATCGCCTTGTGACGATCACCGCTCGCCTCGAACATTGCCCGCAGCATCCGGTCCAGGCGGTCATACAGGGCGGGGCAGGCCGCGCGATCGAACTCCAGGGAGCGCAGCAGGGCTCGGCGCCAGTTCCGTTCGGCCAGTATCCGCGCCACCTTGATCATGCGGTAGCCCAGGCGAAAGTTCAGTTGCAGCCACTCATTCGGGCTCGGAAGGAGCAGGGACACCAGCCGGAATATCG
>VGIE01000386.1 GCA_016867955.1 Betaproteobacteria bacterium | reverse complement strand
TCGCCTACCTCGATACCAGGCAGGACGTGCAGGGCAGGAAGATCGGCACCACCGGCTACTGCATGGGCGGCAGCCACTCGCTCATGGCGGCCGGCACCTATCCGGACCGCATTGCCGCGGCCGCCAGCTTCCACGGCGGCAACATTGCCAACGACACGCCGCTCTCGCCGCACCTGCTGGCGCCGAAGATGAGGGGCTTTGTCTACGTGGCCGGCGCCGACAAGGACAATTCCTATCCGCCCGAGATGGCTGCACGCACGGAAAAGGCGCTCACCGACGCCGGCGTCGCGCACAAATGCGAGATCTACGAAGGCGCCCTGCACGGCTGGACGCAGACCGACTTCCCGATCTACAACAAGGACGCAGCCGAGCGGCACTGGAGGGAACTGACCGCGCTGTACGCGCGCACGCTGAACTAGAGGCACCGGCGAGCAGGTGGACGGGCCCGGTCCATCCACTTGCGCGCAGCTGCCTGGAGGAACCACACCATGACAACACCCCGCCTGACCATTCAACCGCTGAAGCAGAGCTTTGGCGCCACCGTCCGCGGCCTCGACCTGGGCAAGGGCCTGACCCGGGAAGTCATCGCCGAGATTCGCGCCGCCTGGCTGGAACACCAGGTGCTGCTTTTCCCCGGGCTCAACCCCACTGAAGCGCAGCACATCGCGCTGGGCTCCGCCTTCGGCGGGCTGGCCGCGCTCAGCCGTGCCAAGGACGACAACCGCAACCTGCGCACCGGCGGCCCCAACAACGAGATCTTCATCCTGAGGAGCGACGAGGCGCGCGCTGAATCCTGGCACAGTGACGTCAGCTTCACCGCCCAGCCGCCGATCGGCTCGCTCGCGGTGCTGCGCGTTGTGCCGCCGCGCGGTGGCGAGACGTTGTGGTCGAACCAGTATGCCGCGTACGACGCGCTCAGCCCGTCCATCAGGACGCTCATCGACGGGATGCAGGCCGAGCATGGCCAACTCAAGACCGGCAGCTCGGTCCACCCCGTGGTGCTGCGCCATGCGGAAACCGGCCGCAAGGCGCTGTATGTCAGCCGACCCTTCACCCGCCGCATCGTCGGCCTGACGCAGACCGAGAGCGACGGCCTCCTCGCCATGCTGATCAATCATGCCGAACTCGAAGACTTCCAGATCCGCTGGGAGTGGAGCGCCGGCGATGCCGCGCTGTGGGACAACCGCTGCGTCACGCACCGGGGCGCCAGCAATTACGGCAAAGCGGCGCGCGAACTGCATCGCGTGACCATCTATGCCGAGAATGCGACCAACAGGGTCCCGGAGCTGCCTGCGCAGCGCACGGCGGTGGCCTGAACGAGACGGCTCCCCGGGCACGCTCCCGCAAGGCGTCGCACTTCGGCTTCGTTCGCCACACGGGCCGGCATCCGGGTGGACAGCGCCCGGCATGCCGCCGCTCCCGTTGACCGGCGGGATCGCACCCGCATGACCTGACGCATAATAGCCGCCATGGCCTTCCTGAAATCCTGGCGCCGCAGGCGCGCGCTCGCCAAGACCCGGATCGACGATGCGCTGTGGCTGCGCGTGGTCGCGCGCCTGCCCTTTCTGCGCGGGCTCACGGCTGACGAGCTGAAGCGCCTGCGCGAGCTCGCCGTCCTGTTCCTTACCGAGAAGGAGATGCATGGCGCGGGCGGCCTCGGACTGGATGACGACATCTGCCTGTCCATTGCCGTGCAGGCCTGCCTGCCCATCCTCAACCTCGGCGTCGACTGCTACGCGGGCTGGATCGGCGTGGTGGTGTATCCCGACGAATTCCTCATCGAGCGCGAGGAGATGGACGAGCACGGCGTGGTGCACCGCTATCGCGAAGGCATCTCCGGGGAGGCCTGGGACGGCGGGCCGGTGGTGCTGTCCTGGCGAGATGCATCGAGCGGCAGCCATGCCGGCTACAACGTGGTGATCCACGAATTCGCGCACAAGCTCGCCATGTCCTCGACCGCGGGCAGCGACGACGACGGCTTCCCGCTGCCGCGCCCGGGGATGGACCGCGCGCGCTGGCAGAACGTGCTGGAGGCGGCGTTCCGGCGCTTTTGCGGCCAGGTTGAGCGACGCGAACCGACCTTCGTCGACCCTTATGCCGCCGAGCACCCGGCGGAATTCTTTGCCGTCATGAGCGAGATGTTCTTCACCGCCTCGGCAGTGCTGGCGCGCGACTGGCCGGAACTGTACGCGCAACTGTCCGCCTATTACCGGCAGGACCCGGCGGGCGTGCTCGACATGCCAGCGTAATGCGCGGCCGGCCCCGCCCAACAGCCGGCCGAGGCAACGCATCATGAAAAAACTGCTGATCGTCTACCATACTCAGGGCAAGCGCACCGGCGAACTGGCTGAAGCGGTACTGCGCGGCGCGCGCAGCGTGGAGGAAACCGACACCACGCTCAAGCGCGCCTTCGACACCACCACCGAGGACCTGATCGCCGCCGACGGCATCATCTTCGGCACACCGGAGAACTTCGGCTACATGTCGGGCGCGCTGAAGGACCTGTTCGACCGCACCTTCTACCTGTGCGAGAACAAGGTGGATGCCAAGCCCTATGCCCTCTTCGTGTGTGCCGGCAACGACGGCAGCGGCGCGGTGTTCAACGTCGAGCGCATCTGCACCGGGTTGAAGCTGAAGAAGGTCTGCGAACCGGTAGTCGCGGTCAAGCTGAACACGCCCGAGCATGTCGCGCGCTGCGAGGAGATGGGAGCAACGCTGGCGGCGGGCCTGGCGTACGGGATTCTTTGAGGAGCGGCGCGCTCCGGTTCAGGCCGTCGCGATGCGCACCGGGATGCGGCGCGGGCCGAAGGCGCGCCGGATGTCGAACGGCTGGAAGCGGCCGGCAATACGGCCCCCGCAATGACCGCAGCTGCCATCCTCGCCAATCCGGTAATCGAGGATGCGATACCAGTCGCGCACCATCACGGCGCTGCCGCAATGCGGGCAGAACGTGCTGCCGCCCTCCCTGTCATGGACGTTGCCCGTGTACACATAGCGCAGGCCGTGTGCCCGCCCGATGTTGCGCGCGCGGGCGAGCGTCGCCGCGGGCGTGGGCGGCACGTCGGTCATCTTCCAGTCCGGGTGAAAGGCGCTGAAATGCAGCGGCACATCGGGCCCGAGTTCACGGGCGATCCAGCGGCATTGCGCATCGAG
>VGIE01000385.1 GCA_016867955.1 Betaproteobacteria bacterium | reverse complement strand
GGGCGGCAACGGGGAGCTCCTGAATCTGCAATACGTGCCCGTGACCGACGGCGCGGCGCTCGACATGCCCAATATCACGCGCCGCATCCTCGCGCATGTGGGCGAGCTCACCCGGCAGGCGGGACCTTTGGCGCTGGAGACGGTGCCATGCTTCCGCTTTGGCGGCACCGCCCATCGTCGCATCGACGAGTAAGAGGCGATCACGCCGCGGGTTGCCGCAGGCGCGCGCCGGGCCCTCCGCGTCGGCGCCATTAGCCGAGCGTGCGCTCCTTGAGGCGGCGCATTCCGCCCAGCCAGCGGTCGTAGTCGGCGGTCTTGCGGCGCAGGTACTCCAGTACCGTGGGATGCGGGAGGATCAGGAAGCGCTCCGCCTCCATCGTCTCGACCACGCAGTCAGCCAATACCTCCGGCTCCAGCATGCCGTCGACCATGCTGGTGGTTTCGGTAAGGCCCTGCGTCATTGCCGTGCGCACGGCCTGCGGGCAAAGCATTGACACGCGAACGCCCCTGTTGCCGTAGGTGATGGAAAGGTACTCGCCGAAAGCGACGGCGGCGTGCTTGGTGGTCGCGTAGGTGGCGGATGCGACGTGCGACAGCAGTCCCGCTGCCGATGCGGTGATGACGAAATAACCCTCGTTCCGCGCCGCCATTTCCGGCATCAGCAGCCGCGCAGCAAACACGTGGGCCATGACGTGGATGTTCCAGTTGAGCGACCAGTCCTCGGTCGGTGCCTCCTCGCCGCCCGGGCGGTAGAGCCCGGCGTTGGAAAAATAGATATCCACCTGCCCGAAGGACTGCCGCGTCCGGGCCACGAGGGCTTGCACGTCCGATTCCCGAGTCACGTCGCAGCCCACGGCGATGCCACCGACTTCCCCCGCTGCCGCGGCGAGGCCGGCGGCCTGCACGTCGGCCATGACGATGCCCCGTGCGCCTTCCGCGCGGCAGCGCCGGGCGATGGCCAGACCTATGCCGCCGGCAGCTCCGGTTACAACGACCACCTTGCCTGCAATCTTCATTCCCCCTCCATGTGAATTCCTTCCGTACCGGAAGACGATTATGCGACAGGATCCCGGCCCCGTACGTTGGCTGTGATGATTCGATCGGGTGTGAGTGTCTGCGGTGGCATCCGGAGATTGTCGAACGGGATTCCCGGATGGCCTTCAAGTCCAAGAAATTCGCGAAAGCACTCGCGCGCAGCGGCAGCTGCCGGTTCGCAATGGATTTTGCCGGCGCCGGCAGTCGCCGCCCATTGGATTGCATTCGCTGGAAGGGCATGCCGTTCCACTGCCGTCCGAATACCAGCGATGCGTTCGTGGCATATGAATGTTTTCTGCATGGCAAACGCAACGCCTATTTCTCGCGTTTCTTCCCGCGCCCACGAACGTCGCCACGATCGTCGACGTGGGCGCCAATGTCGGCGGCTCCATACTCTTCTGGAAGAGCATCTATCCCGAGGCGAGGATTCATTGCTTCGAGCCGATCCCCGCCAATTTCGAGGTGCTCAAGCGCAATTGCGAGAGCCTGCCGGGGGTGACGCCGTACAACGAGGCGCTTGGCGAAGAGGACGGCGAAATCACGTTCATTCATTCCCCATCGTCCGGAAACGAAGGCGGCTGGAGCGTGTTCCAGCGGGGGGCGGGCGGCGGTGAGGAAAAACTGCGCGTTCCGATCCGGAAGAGCGGGACACGGCTGGGATCCCTGGGCGTCACGCGGATCGACATCCTCAAGGTTGACACCGAGGGGGCGGAGCGCATGATCATCAAGGGCCTGGGGGACTGGCTGCTTTCGCAAACCCGCTACATTTGCGGGGAACTGCACGGGGAGCGCGACTTCGAATTGCTGGATTATCTCGAGCAGGCAGGCTTTCGCATTGGCACCAGGAAGTCTCCGCGGAACGTCCTGTTCAATTTCATCGCGATTCGGGATTGAGCGGGTCCCTATTCCCGCGCCCGATGCCGGGCGCTTGGCGCCGCATCCCGGTTAGCGCGCCAGCGCTACATCCACTTCTGCATGGGGTAGCCGCCGATCCGCGGCCTTTGCAGCGCGGCCCTTGCAATCTGGCGTCCCCAGTTGAATTCCTTGTAGAGCACGACGAAGCGCCACATGTCGCGCAGCACACGGGCCCTGTCGCGCCAGGATAATCTGCCCAGCGCCGCGGGGAAATCCGCTTCGTGCGGCCTGTCGAAGGCGATCTTGAGCGGATTCCACTGGTCGGTGGTCCGGCGCACCTCGGAGGCGATCATGCGCCGGTACATTTCCTGCACCGGGCGGCCGCGCAGTTTCGCCTCGATCACGGCTTCGCCGCTGATCGCGCCCGAATGCAGCGCACAGCTCATGCCTTCGCCGATCATGTTGAGAAAGCCGGCCGCCTGCCCGGTGATCAGTACGTTGCCCTTGCCGAAGACGTAACGGTTGATGAGCGAGGGGCCGAAATTCTCGCCGCAGCCCTCGTCGTCGGTGTGAGGGTGCAGACGCACGCCGTGTTTCTCATCCAGGTAGCAGACCACGTTGGCGCGCCTGGCTGCAAAGTTGTCCCCGCGCTTGAAGCCGACGCCGACGATCTGGCGGCCGTCGCGCGCGTGACTCCAGGTGTAGTGGCCCAGGCCGGGGTGGAACCAGAAGTGGAAGTAGGCCGGGTCGAGCGGGCAATCGATGATGTCGTGAAATTTCTGTCGGACGAAGAACCACGGGATCTGCTTAGGGTAGTCGGGGTACAGCGAACGGATCACCAGCGAACTGGGGCCGTCCGCGCCGATGACCTGGCGCGCGCGGTACTCCAGGGGCTCGCCTTCGCGTCGGGCCGACACGATGACGTGATCGCCATGGTCGACCAGTCCGGCAAACGAGGTACGGTCATGCACTTCCGCGCCGCTGCGCTGGATCGCCCAGTGGTCCGAGTAACGCCGGTGCAGGTGGGGCGTGGGCCCGCCGAAAAAATCCATCGACATCGACACCATGCTCGGGAAGTGGAAGGTCACGCCGCGGCAGGATGTCGGCTCATGCAGCGTTTCGCGCGGCAGTGGGCCGAAATTCTCCAGCAGGAAGCGGTACCCGCGCGGCGACAGGATGCCGCTGCAGATTTTGTGGCGGGGGAGTTCCTTGCGCTCGATGACCACGGTTTCGAGCCCGGCATCGACCAGTCGCTTGGCGGCGGCTGCAGCCG
>VGIE01000384.1 GCA_016867955.1 Betaproteobacteria bacterium | reverse complement strand
TTCATGAAGGAGGAGAACCAGAAGCCGGTGATGGCGTCCACGCGGCCCTGTGCCAGCATCGGCTCGCGCACCGGAAAGCCGACGTTCTCGATCTTCACCTTCGCGGTATCGATCTTGTTGGCCTGCACGAAGATCGGCCATTGCGCATAGGCGCCGTCGGCGGCGGGGGCGCCCAGGGTCTTGCCCTCGAGTCCCTTGGGCGAGGTGATGCCAGCCTTCTTCAGGGTAACAATCGAAAACGCCGGCGTGTCGTACACCATCATCACGGCCCTCACCGGCAGGTTGCGCGCGTCGTCGCGGTACTTCACCAGCGAGTTGATGTCGGCGAAGCCCACTTCATAGGCGCCGGAGGCCACGCGGTTGATTCCCTCGACGGAGCTCGCGCCCGGGTCGATGGTGACGTCGAGGCCCTCTGCCTTGTAGTAGCCCTTGTCGATGGCCAACACGTACGGCGCGGCGGGGCCCTCGAAGCGCCAGTCGAGCGCAAAGCGAATCGGCATGAGTTTCTGTGCGGCTGCCGGCGCGGCGAAGGCCGCCGCGACGAGCGCGGCAGCGAGGGTGGCGTTGACGGGGTGGCCGAAAAAGCGGTAAAGGGTTGAGAGCGGTCGATTCACGGGACCTCCTGGAGTGAAAGATGGTACGGGGCTGGATGGGGGGAGCGATGTGTACGGAACCGTCATTTAACTACGACTCGGCGGCGGAGCAGGTGCGTGCGGGCCGGGACAGCGGAATTCTTGCGCCGATTCTACCCGCAGAATGCCCGCGGCTGTCTCGTTCAATTCGGTCACTTGACGGCATCAGTCGATTTTCGCCCCGCTGCGGAACCACGCATCGAGCAGCCGGCGTTCCTCGTCGGTCATGCCGGTGAGGTTGCCAGGCGGCATGACGCGGGTGAGCACGGACTGCTGGTGCGACTGCACGGCGTGGCGACCGATCAGTTCGGCGGAATCGAGCAGCACGCCCTTGGGGGCGGCCGTGAAGCCCGTCTGCGTGGGCTTTTCGGCATGGCAGCTCACGCAGCGCTGCGCGATGACGGCGCGCACATCGCCGAATTTCGCCGCGGGGGGGTTGGTTGAGCGCGTACCGGGGGGCGCGCTGCGCGGCGCGACCAGCGCCGCAGACGCCGCCAGGGCGACGATTCCCGCAATCAGCACGGCCGCATGGGCCTGCTGCTTGTGCCGCTGCACGAACCACACGCGGATCAGCGCGCCGGCGGCGGCAATCAGCACCAGCGCGACCCACGCCTGGGCGTGGCCATACACGGTGGCATAGTGGCCCGAGATCATGGTGAACACCGCGGGCAGCGTGAAATAGGTGTTGTGGACGCTGCGCTGCTTGGCGCGCGCGGCATAGGCGGGGTCGGGCGCGCGGCCCTCGGTGACGGCGCGCACCAGCGCACGCTGGCCGGGGATGATGACGTTGGCGACGTTGCCCGCCATCAGCGTGCCGAGGATGGCACCGAAATGGATGAAAGCGCCGCGGCCGCTGAACACCTGCGTGAGGCCCCACGCGGCGCCGACGAGCAGCACCGCCAGCACCAGCGCCAGCGCCCGGTCGTTGCGCCCGAGCGGCGAGCGGCACAGGCCCTCGTACACCACGAGGCCGCCGAAGATCGCGGCGAGGCCGATGCCCACGGCCTGCCCCGGCGACAGCGCGCGCACCGCCGGGTCGATGAGATAGACCTCGGCGTTGGCGTAGTAGAGCACGACCAGGAGCGCGAACCCGGTGATCCACGTCCAGTAGGCCTCCCACTTGAACCAGTGGAGCGTCACCGGCAGAACCTGCGGGGCAAGGCGGTATTTTTGTGCGTGGTAGATCCCGCCCCCGTGGATCGCCCACAGTTCCCCGCCCACGCTCCTCGGATCGTCGCCCCGGTCGCTGGCTGGGGGCTTCAGGTGGTTGTCGAGCCAGATGAAATAGAACGACGCGCCGATCCAGGCGATGCCGACGATGACATGCGTCCAGCGCAGCAGCAGGCTCACCCATTCATGGACGTAGGCGTGCATGGCCTTCTCTCAGCTGCCCCTGTAGGTGCTGTAGCTCCACGGGCTGCACAGTAGCGGCACGTGATAGTAGCCGGCAGGATCGGCGATGCCGAACTGCAGCGGGACCTTGTCGAGAAACGGCGGCTCCGCCAGTGCCTGCCCGCGTGCACGAAAATAGTCCGCGACGTGGAAAGTGATGCGATAGGCGCCCTGTTTCAGCGCATCTCCCTCAAGCAACGGTCCGCCGGTGCGGCCGTCGTGGTCGGTCTGCAGGGTCTTGAGCACCACCCAGGCCCCGCCTGCGTGCCGTTCGAGCACCAGTTTCATGCCCTGCGCAGGCAGCCCGGCGGCGGTGTCGAGGACGTGCGTGCTGAGTCTTCCCATATCGTGCTCCGGTGTCTAGGACCCGAACATCCGGCGCAGGCGGCTGCGCGTGATGTGGCCGATCTGTTCAAGCGCGTTGGCGATCTCGGCCTCGGGCGGATTATCCAGGCGTTCCTCGAAGGCGCGCATGACCGAAGTCCTGTCCCCATGCAGCGCGAGGGCGATGATGCACGGGAAGCCGAAGCGCTCGCGGTAGGCCTTGTTCAGCGCCGCCATGCGGTTGAATTCGTCGCGTGTGAGCGCCGTGAAGCCCAGCCGTCCCTGCTCGGTGCCGGAATCGGCCGTCAGCGTGCCATCCACCGCTTCGCGGCCCGCCAGTTCCGGATGGGCGCGGATGAGGGCAAGCTGTTCGTCGCGCGACGCCGCCGCCACTGCCGCCATCAGGGCTGCATGCAGGGCATCCAGGCTGGCGAAGGGACGCGCCGGCAGGGTGCGCTCTGCGACCCAGGGCGAATGCTCGAACACGCCGGCGAGCGTGCCGACGAATGCGGCGGGCGCGGCGTTGTTCACTGCGGCAAGCGTTGCGCTCATGCTGTCCCTGGATCTTCTTGTTCTGGCATCAACGTGCCGTCGTGCCGATGTCGCCCCTGGCTGCAGGCGGGTCGCCGCGCCTGCATGGCCACTTCTCTGCATTCATTGCATGTACACTTCGACGCCATTATGCCCGCCGTTTCTCCCGATCCGCAACGCATCATGGCGCGTTGTGACGCACTGGCCGCGTGCACCGAGCAGCCCGGCATGCTCACGCGCGTGTTCCTGTCGCCCGAGTTCAGGGCCGCGAGTGCCATGGTGTTCGACTGGAT
>VGIE01000383.1 GCA_016867955.1 Betaproteobacteria bacterium | reverse complement strand
CAAGGCCCACAAGCAACTGCCCGTCTTGCGGGCTGCACTCCATGCGATCCAAGCGCAACATGACGCCGACAAAGGTGTTGCTCCCGAAGCCGTCGCTGCGTAGGGTCCTATCAGGTGATCGCCGTCAGGCGAGTTTCAACAGAGTGCGGGACATCCCCAATGCGCCGATCCGAACCGGGTACGGCGCGCAGTAGAAGCGGCCGAGCGCGCATCGGCCCGAAACAGGGAGAAGAGCTGATGTCGGAGAATGAAAACACGATCTTGCCGCTCGCGATGACCCGCCGCGGGACCGTGCTCAGCGGCGCCGCGCTGTTGTCCCAACTGGTGTCAGGCGGTCCGGCCGTCGCGCAGGGAGGACGGCAGGCCAAGGGAAAATTCGTGCTCGCCTGGCACACGGCGATGGCCCCGCGCTGGGTCGACCCGCTGGAACATGACGGCGCCGCGACGCCGGACAACTTCCTGCACGCGCTGCAGGACGCGCTGATCAAGAACTCGGGCGCCGCGCTCTATGACCATCTCGCGTTGGCCGAAGGCTTTGACGTGGCGAAGGATTACAAGACCTGTACCTTCAAGCTGCGGCCCGGCATCAAGTTCCATAACGGCGAACCGGTGACCCCGGAAGACGTGAAATGGAGTTATGAAAACTATCGTGGCGCCCTGGCGGCCTTGCTGAAATCCAAGACCCGGGATGTCGAGGTGGTCGACCGCGCGACGATCCGCTTCCACTTCCATGAGCCGTTCCTGGATTTCCCCTTGCTCGTCGGCTCGTCCAATGTGTGTGGCGCGGGCTGGGTCGTGCCGGCGAAATATTACCAGCAGGTCGGCCCCGACGTGTACAAGCGCCGTCCCATCGGCGCCGGCCCCTATCGACTGGTCAGCCAGGAAGCCGGCGTCAAGCTCGAGATGGAGGCGTTCGCCGACTATTATCGGCCCGTGCACATCAAGAACTTCACCATAATCTCGGTGCCCGAAGCCTCCACCCGCGTGGCGATGCTGGAACGCGGGGAAGCCGACATCGTCTATGGCATTCCGGGCGAGCTGCTTGAACGGGTGCGCAAGAACAGCAAGTTCATCCTCGCGCCGCTGGTCTCGGGCAGCTTCTGGCTGGAATTCCCGGGCGCGCACGAAGCCACCAGCCCGTTCCACGACAAGCGAGTGCGGGAAGCGGTCAGCCTGGCGATCGACCGCCCGGCGCTGAACGAGGCGGAGTTCGACGGATTCGCCAGCAACAGCGGCAACTGGATCAACAACGACGTCCAATACGCGATCGAGGCGCCGGAGTTCAAACGCGACGTCGCCCGGGCGAAGCAATTGCTGGCCGAGGCCGGTCACGGGAATGGTCTCAACGTGGATTGGTTCACCGCCAATCCGCCATTCTATGCGCGCGCCGAACGCATCGTCGCGCAACTGCAAGAGGTGGGGATTCGCTGCAAGCTGCAGATCATGGAACGCGGCGCCTTCCTGCAACGCACGCGCCAGCCGTTGAAGCAATGGCCGGGCGCGCAAATCATCATGCAGGGCGCGCGTATCGGGGGATCATGGGCCAACTGGTATGACGGGTTCTTCCGTAACGGCGGCAACAACGTCTCGGACCGGATCAATGTTCCGGAACTGGACGCGAAATACGCTCGTTACCAGGCCTCGTTCGATCACGACGAGCGCAAGCGCCTGGCCGAGGAAGTGCAACGCGAGATCCTGGACAAGTACTACGTCGTGCCCGTGCATCGCCATTGTTTCTTCTGTGGCATCGGCCCCAGGATCGAAGCCCAGAAATGGCAGGATGTCTTCCCGACTGTCACGACCGGCTATGGCTACCCGTGGGAGGATAAAAAACTGCGCGGATAGCCTGCCATGCGACAATTCATCATCCGACGCGTCTGCTACAGCGTCGTCACCCTCCTGATCCTCAGCGTCACCATCTTTCTGGTGGTGCGCCTGACCGGCGACCCGGCCTTGCTCATGAGCGAGCCGGGCGCGCAAGAGGCTGATCTGGCGCGGGTGCGCGCGCAATGGGGGCTCGATCTGCCCTGGCCGGTGCAATACCTGCAATTCCTCTGGAACATCATGCAGGGCGATCTTGGCAGTTCGTTCAACTATCGCATGCCGGTCAGCGAACTTTACTTCGAGCGGCTGCCGAACTCGCTGCAACTGGCCTTCGCCGCCACGCTGATTTCCTTCGCCGTCGGTATTCCGGCGGGGTTGATTTCCGCCGTGCGGGTCAATAGCCTGTGGGACAATCTGGGCAAGGGCGTCGCCCTGCTGGGCCTCGCGGTGCCGGGATTTTGGCTGGGCCTTGTCATGATCCTGGTGTTCTCGGTCTGGCTGGAATGGCTGCCCACCAGCGGCACCGGCGATTGGACCAATCTGGTGATGCCCGCGGTCGCGCTGGGCTGGTATTTCGCCGCCTCGCTGCTGCGTCTCACCCGATCTTCCATGCTGGAGGTGATGCGCAGCGAATACATCAAGCTCGCGCGGCTGAAGGGCCTGCCGGAATACGTCGTCATCGCCATGCACGGCTTCAAGAACGCGCTGGTTCCGGTGCTCAGCCTGGCCGGGGTGAATCTGGTGGTGATGATCAACACCGCCGTCATCATCGAGGTGATTTTCGCCTGGCCCGGTATCGGACGGCTGCTGTTCGAGGGTATTTTCCAGCGCGACTTTCCGCTGGTGCAAGGTGTGGTGATCCTGGCCGGGTGCATGATCATCCTGGTCAATCTGATCATCGACATCCTCTACGCCTATGTCGATCCGCGCATCCGGCTGACAAAGTAGGTTCCGATGTCCAGCACCACCATCGCCCCCGAAACCGTCGCGGCCGAACCCCGGGCCGCGCGCGGCGCCTGGCGGGAATGGCCCATCCTGCCGCTCTGCATCCTGGTGCCGGTCCTGTTCGCGGCGGTGTTCGCCGACCTGATCGCGCCCTATGACCCAACCGAGCCGGTGAAGGGCGTGAAATTCTTCACGCCGCCGGCCTGGATGGAGAATGGCGACTGGCGCGTAATCCTGGGCACCGATTTCCAGGGCCGTGACATCCTCAGCCGCCTGCTGCACGGCGCCCGCGTCTCGCTGATCGTTGGCGTGATGGGCACCGTGGTCGCCGGCGGGATCGGCACCACCTTCGGCATTCTGGCTGGCTATCTGGGCGGCTGGGCCGATCAGATCATCATGCGGCTGACCGACGCCTGGCTCGCCTTGC
>VGIE01000382.1 GCA_016867955.1 Betaproteobacteria bacterium | reverse complement strand
GTCTTCCGAGCCCACTGCAGTTACCGTACACGGTTGTCGTCATGGGGCCCCTGGAGGTACTCAGGTTTGTGGCCACGACCGCGCGCACAAGGGATCCGCGCGCCTACTTCAAGGCCATCGGCGCATGTGCGAAGGACAAGCGAGGCATGAGCTACTGGCATGACCTAGTCGACTGGATCGGCGGCTATCCCTTTGAGGTCGCATCCCCGGAGGCGGTCTTCGAGTTCTATCGCGTAAGAGGCTTTGAGTTACTTAGCCTAAAAACCTGCGGTGGGCGCTGGGGGTGCAATGAATTCGTCTTCCGTCGGTCCACTGCGTTGCCGTGACTGCCAACTGGTACGCGCATGAGTGGCTACCGCGAACCGTGCCTCTCGTTTGTGACTGTGGCCCTGTACCACTCCGATAGCATCAGCGCAGTCCATACGCGAGACTGCTCTTCATCGCGCCCGCTGAGCAGGTGGGCGACGCAAGAGGTCACCTTGTTGGCATCCAAGAGACCGGCGTCTGCGATTCGGGCGCGTGAGAGGGAATCCAACATCCATTCCCTCAATGGTCCCCGAAGCAACCGCGCCAGTGGCACGCCAAATCCCATTTTGGGACGGTCGATGACTTCGCGCGGTAACAACTTTCGCGCCAAGTCGTGCAACGCCACCTTCAGCTTCCGCCCATTGATCCGATGCTTCATGTCAAGCGACCATGCGAAGGACACTATTTCCTGATCCAGTAGTGGGCAGCGCACTTCCAGTGACTCCACCATCGACGCACGATCCACCTTCACCAGAATGTCGCCGGGCAGGTATGTCTGGAAGTCCGCAGCCATCATCCAAGATTCAAGCCCAACCTCCTCGACGTTCAAGCCGATGTCGGAAAGCGGGTCCTGATGAACAGATTCGGAGGGAATCTGCAGTAAGGGCGATGTACTCCAGGATGACATCATTCGCCGGTACAAGTCTTGGAACGCACGGCAACTCACCAACTCTGAGATTCCGTCTGGCGAATGAAGAGCAGCCTTGATAAAACGATGTGATAGTCTCCGCGACAGCCCCAAACCGGAGTCAGCTGCGGCGATCGCAGGCGAGACCTGCTTCAAGAGAAGCGTTGCCAGGCGACGGGCGGGATACGGGACTTTTTGGAGACCATGCCAAACGCGAATAGCTTCTGAGTAGCGAGTGTATCCCCCGAACAACTCATCGCCACCATCCCCGCTCAACGCCACCTTGACGCGCGAGTGCGCCAGTCGACTCACCAAATACGTCGGAATCTGACTTGAGTCGGCAAACGGCTCGTCATACATCCACGGGAGATTCGGGATCACATTGACCATTTCGGAGTCTGACACCATGCAACTGGTGTGATCCGTGCCCAAATGTGCAGCAACCGAACTCGCGTACTTGGATTCATCGAGCTTCCGATCCTTGAATCCGATCGAAAATGTGCTAATCCGGCCGGTTGAATTACGTGCCATCAGGGCACTCACCACTGAACTATCAATTCCGCCTGACAAAAACGCACCCACAGGGACGTCCGCCACGAGTCGCCGTCGAACTGCTGCTTCGAGCACACCCTCGATGACTGTCGGGGAAGGTCGTTCCGAGCCGGGCATTGTCGACCCGCGCTTCGCAACATCCACGATCGACCAGTATGCGGTCGTTTGCAAGGGTTGACCGATCGAGCAGCACGACAGGTCCAGATGCGCGCAGGATCCCTGGGTCATCTTACGGATGGTGCGATAGATCGTGTGTGGTGCTGGGATATAGCCATACCTCATGAAGAGCGCCACGGATGCACGATCGATGTCGAGCGGTGTACCAACTGCCCGAATTGCCTTCAACTCGCTTGCAAAGACAAAGTGCTTGCCAAGCCAACCAAAGTAGAGCGGCTTCTTTCCAGCATGATCCGTTGCGAGCCAAAGATGTCGGTTCCGAATATCGAGCGCAACTAACGAGAACATCCCAGAAAATCTTGCTATCGCCCGCTCAAAGCCTTCATCGGCAATGCACTCGAGAATGACTTCGGTGTCACTGTGGCCGCGCCATGGGACTTGCACTCGGGCAGAAACCTCCGAGCGCAGCTGCTCGAAGTTGTATACCTCTCCATTGAACGCAATGACCCAATTGCCGCACCAACTGACCATCGGCTGATGCCCCGCCTGTGTGACATCAAGGATCGATAATCGCCGATGGGACAAACCGACCTTCAACGCGGAAGACCACCACTCACCGCGATCGTCCGGGCCTCGATGAGCGATCCGATTGCCCATCTCGCCCAAGACAGCCACTGGATCTGCCATTGCCATCGTCGGATCAAAGATGCCAGCGATCCCGCACACTCACGCAGTGTACGCCGAGCCATGCTGTTTACAGCTTGGCTGCCATCTCAGCTCCCCAGTCGAGAAGAGTGGCGACTTGAATCGATGCGGCCATGTGCGAGACGAACAATCGAGATATCATTGCCACATCTTGCGCCGTGCGCCTATCGAAGCATCATCGGACACGGAGGGCAGTCACTCCAAGAACAACCTCTTGGGGCGGCGAGTTGTGATCATCGGTGCATCTTCTCCACTCGGTGTAAGCATCTCGAACGCAGCGCTTATCAGCGGCGCTTCGATTGTGGCGGTGTCGCGAACGCCTGGCGCTACGGGGGCGGGAAAGGTTTTGGGGGCCGCCATACCGATGGATCTTCGATCCACAGGCGCATTGGAAAGACTTGCGTTGACTCCTGGGGACCTCCTCATCAGCGCCGCTCCACTCCGTTTATTCGCACTTGCAATGAGAACGTGGAAGCCTCCGAAATGCGTCGGCATCACTGCTGTCAGTAGCGCCAGCGCGACGACGAAAGCACACTCACAATTTCCGCGCGACGCCCAGTGGTCCAGAGAAATGCGGGAGGCAGAGTTGGCGATTGCCACAGCCGCCACAGGCAACGTACGAATACTCCGTCCCACCATGATCTACGGCTCTGGCCGCGACAAGAACGTTGCGCACATTGCGCGGCGCCTTTCGATCGCACACATTCTTCCTCTCGTGGGTGGTGGTACCGGAATGCGCGCTCCGGTGCATGTAGACGATCTCGCTTGCGTTATCCTAACGGCTGCATGCTCGCCACCAACCCCGAAGCCAATCCACGTACCCGGCGCAGAGTACCTGACGTTTCGCGAGATGGTTCGCCGCATTGCGGCAGCGGCAAAGATCCGCTATGCCG
>VGIE01000381.1 GCA_016867955.1 Betaproteobacteria bacterium | reverse complement strand
GGCCGGAGGAGGCACGCCGGCGGAACCCGTCGATGTGCTGATCGCGCTGCACGCCTGCGACACGGCCACAGACGAGGCCATGGGCCTGGGCGTGCGTGCCGGGGCCGCGGTGATCCTGTGCTCGCCCTGCTGCCACAAGGAACTGCGCCCGCAGATGCACAGCCCGCTCGTGCTGCGGCCCGTGTTACGGCATGGCATACACCTGGGGCAGGAGGCTGAGATGGTGACCGACAGCCTGCGCGCACTGTTGCTCGAGGCCGAAGGCTATGAGACACGGGTGTTCGAATTTGTCTCGCTGGAGCACGCCAGCAAGAACAAGATGATCCTGGCCGTGAAGGCCGCCCGTAGACTGCCGGAACCGGCCCGGCGCGAGGCCGTGCTGACGCAGGTGGGCGAGATCAAGGCCTTCTACGGCATACGCGCCCAGCACCTGGAGGCCTTGTTGCAGGCGCATCGGCGGTCGACCTGAGGGGGGTGCCGGCGTTTCGCAGCGCACGGGCCGGGCACTGGAACCGCAGGCGCCGCCGCGATGCCTGACCGCCCGACTGTCGTCAATCGTGCGATAGTGCGTTGGTGAATTGTTTCCGTGCTATTTTCAGCAATGCCCTTGGCCGCAGACCCGCAACCGCAGGCGAGTCCCCACACCACGGTGTCGCTGGTGCTGGGCTCGGGTGGCGCGCGCGAGCTCGTCGGCAACCATGCCATCGAGGAACTGCCGGTCTGGCTTACCGCTGTTGCCATGGACATTGCCACGGGCAAGGAGGTCTGGCTGCGCCAGGTCGACCTGTTCAACGCCATTCGCGCCTCCATTGCCACGCCGCTGCTTGTCACGCCTTACCGCGACGGGGAGCGCATGCTGATCGATGGCGGCGTGGTCAACCCGGTGCCGATCGCGCGACTCAAGCTGGCGGCCTCTTCGCCGGACGTGATGGTGGAGTTGCCGCCCAACGCCTGCGGTTTCAGCGAATTCCGGCGCGGCGCGGAGATGATCGCGCTGGGCCGCGAGCGGAGCGAACGCGCGTCCGCGCGCGCCGGGCGGGCGACTCCCGGGGCGGCGCCGCCGTGACCGGCGCCGGCTATACGCTGAAGGCTTTCGTCGCAGCGCTGCGAGAGATCAGCGCGTCGGCGGCGGATGCGCACGAGATCCTCGAGCGCGTGAAACCGCTGGCCCGGCAGCTCGCCGCCTCCGCGGACCTGCACGCGCGGCTCAATCGCCAGTGCGACGAGGCGCAGGGATTCGGCTTCCAGTTGTTGCACGAGGAACCCGACCACACGCTGTGCGTGGCCGCGCTGAGCTGGCTGCCGGGCCGCGGCACGCCGCCCCACGACCATGGCACTTGGGGCGTGGTGGTGGGCGTGGAGGGCGATGAGGTGAACACCTTCTGGTTGCGCACCGACGATCGCTCGCAACCCGGCCACGCCGCGATCGAGAAGCTGCAGGAGAAGGTCTTCCCGCCGGGGGCGGTGATCGTCCTGATGCCGGACATCATTCACAGCGTGCGCAACGACGGCGATGAAATCAGCGTGTCGCTGCATGTTTACGGTAAGAACATCAACTTCACCGGTCGCAGCCAGTTCGATCCGGAGCGGCGCAGCGTGGTGCCGTGGATCGTGCGGCAGAACTGAATGCGGCTTCATTCGATGGAGTCAGGCACGCGGGCATGGAAGCGGGCACGGGTTGCCGCGCCCCGGGCGGCGGCGTTGGCGCTGATGGGTGCAGGGACGGCTGCGGCCCGGCAGTCGGGCGAGCAGGTGTACAAGCCCGCAGGCATTGAATGCCGTACCACGGGACTCGACAAGGCGCCGGAGTTCGGCGACCGCAAGGACTGGGCGACGCTCGTCCGCGAGGGCCAGGTACGCTTGACGGCCGAGGGGCTGGCCGGCATGCGCAAGATGCCGGCACGCGGCGGCAAACCGGAACTGACGCTGGCCGAGTTTGCCGACGCCGTGGCGTTCATGGAGCACAGCGCCGGCGCCACCGGGAAGGATCCGGACGAGAAGCTGCAGGCGCGCATCGCAGCGGAGGAGAAGAAACCCCTCGATCGCAGCAAGGCGAAGAAATCCTGCGCGACGGGTCCGGTTACCATGATAAGGATATAACCGTGCAGGTAGTGCTAGCAAGAATCAATGTATCAAGGTGATCATATTTGACTTGCGCTGCGTGAAGCATTGCGGCGATTGCCGGCAGTCCGGCGGCATCGGAGCGTTTGAACATGGCAGTCGCGATCGACCGGCTTGACCACCTGGTGCTGACGGTGCGGGATATCGATGCGACCGTCGCCTTCTATTCCACCATCCTCGGCATGCAGCCGGTCACATCGGGAAAAGGCATGCGCGCGCTGCACTTCGGGCAGCAGAAGTTCAACCTGCATCCGGCCAAGGCGCCCTACAGCCCACATGCCGACAAGCCGCTGCCGGGTACTGCCGACATCTGCCTGGTCACGCACAACAGCATCGACCAAGTGGTGGCGGCGCTGGCAGCCCATGGCGTGGCAGTCGAGGTCGGCCCGGTGCCGCGCATCGGCGCGCTGGGGCGGATGATCTCGGTGTACTTCCGCGACCCTGCCAACAACCTCGTCGAGGTGTCGCGCTATGCCGATGCCGCGTCGCCGGACGAGCGCAGCCCGCGCGGATGAGCGGCGGGCGGACCAGGCCAGGGGTTGAACCATGAACATCGAGACCTGGGAACTGCTGAGCTACGTGGTGACGGTGATCGGCCTGCCGCTGGCCATCCTGGTATTCCTCTACGAGCAGCGCAAGGAGCGCGACAACGAAGAGGAGGAGGTCTACCAGCTCCTCTCGGACAACTACCAGGATTTCCTCAAGGTGGCGCTGGAGAACGCCGACCTGCGCCTGTTCTCGGCGGCGGCGCCGCAGCTCGACGAGCAGCAGCAGGAGCGCGCGGTCATCCTGTTCAACATGCTGGTGTCGCTGTTCGAGCGCGCCTACTTGCTGCTGTACGAGGATGGCATGTCGGTCCGGCAGGCGCGGCGCTGGCGTTCCTGGGAGGACTACATGGGGGAGTGGTGCCGGCGCACGGACTTCCGCGCCCGGCTGCCGACGCTGCTGCGCGGCGAGGACCCGGACTTTCTCGCCTACATCACGTCGCTCGCCGTCCGCGAGGAGGCTGCCGCCGGGTTGGCCGAGTCGATGCCGGCGAAGCGCTGAACGGCCATGGCGAGGCCCCGGCGCCCGCGCGCTG
>VGIE01000380.1 GCA_016867955.1 Betaproteobacteria bacterium | reverse complement strand
CGGATTCGCCTGAGGAGCATGCAATCGAATGATGGACGCCTGATTCTGCGGGAATGGCAGGGGACGGAAAAGAAATGCATGCATGGATGCTGGCCGCGCCCGGACGGGGGCGCAGGATCCTGGGGGACGACGAGATTGCCGTCTATGAGCGCGATGGCCTGCTGGTGCCGCGCTACCGGCTGCCGCCCGCCGACCTTGCGAAACTGCAGCGCATGTGCGAGAGACTGGTTGCCGACAATCCGCATGCCGTGAACGTCCCCTTCACCAACATGCACGTGCCCAGCTACGCCGTGCAGAAGCTCAATTGCGGGCCCCGCAGCGACAATCCCTTCACCAACGAGTGGCTGCAGATGGCCGCTCATCCGGACATCCTCGACCTGCTCGAGCAGCTGATCGGGCCGGACATCGTGATGTGGGCCACCGCGTTGTTCCACAAGGAGGCGCGCACCGGTGGCAAGACGCACTACCACCGCGACGCGATCTATTATCCGATCCGGCCGCTGGTGGCACCCAATGTATGGATCGCGGTGACCGAGAGCACGCTGGCCAACAGCTGCGTTTGCCACATTCCGGGCTCGCACAAGGCGCGTGTCAGCGGCAAGCACGGCTTTTCCGACGGTTCCGAAGGCGAACTGGTCAACAACAAGATCGATGACTCGGAATTCGACGTGAACGACGCCGTGCCGGTGGAACTGGAGCCCGGGCAGATGTACGTCTCGGACGTGTTCTCGCTGCATGGGGGCGGTCCCAATACCAGCGACCGGCCGCGAACGGGTTATTCGATCCGTTACTTTCCCTCCGCCAGGGGATACGAGCATGCCATCGCGCCAGGCCATGCGGCGACGTCGAATTACAACGATTTCAAGTCGCGCCCGCTGTTCCTGATGCGCGGCGTCGATCGCAGCGGCAGGAACGATTTTTCCATCGGCCACCCGGTGCGCGACGGCGGCCTGGCGCTGGTGCGCAGCCCGCGCTGACCCGTCGCCACGTTATTGGAGAGCAAGGAGGTCGCATGAGCGCAGTCCTGCAGTCCCGATCGGCGAGCCGCCGCAAGATCCTGGGCGACGATGAGATCGACGCTTACCGTCGCGACGGCTTCCTGGTTCCGCGCTATCGGCTGGCGCCGGCCGAGCTGGCCCACCTGAAGGGCATCTGCGACCGGCTGCTGGCCGACAACCCGCCGGACATCCAGAACGTGCCGATCACCAATCCGCACATGCCGTACTACTCGCCACTGAAACTGAAGTCGGATCCCGAGCCCTGGCTCGACTGGGGCACCAGGCCCGAACTGCTGGACATGACCGAGCAGCTGATCGGGCCGGACATCGTGCTGTTCCAGACCGCCATCTTTCACAAGAAGGCGGTGACCGGAGGGCGGGCGCCTTACCACCGCGATGGCCGCTACTACCCGATCCGGCCGCTGGCGGCGACCAACGTGTGGATCGCGTTGACCCCGAGCACCATCGAGAACGGCTGCGTGCGATGCATTCCCGGCTCGCACAAGACGAGGGATCCCGGCAAGCACCACTGGACCGACGGCACCGGCGACGAGCTGTTTCGCATCGAGCTCGATGACGGCGAATACAACGTGGCCGACGCCGTGCCCATCGTGCTCGAGCCCGGGGAGATGGTGTTCTTCGACGTCATGACCATCCATGGCGGCACATCCAACACCAGCGGCATGCCGCGCACCGGTGTCTCGATCCGCTACTACCCGGCATCGAGCTACTGGGACCGAGAGGGTGCCGTCAATCACGCCGAGACGGCCAAGTACAACGACTTTGCCAGGCGCCCGCTCATCCTCGTGCGCGGCCGCGATGCCAGCGGCCGGAATGACCTCGTGACCGGGCATCCGCAACCCAACGGCGGGTACGTCATCCCGGACTAGCGCCGGGGGTTCCAGCCGCCGGAGCAGGAATTCATCCCGCGGCCCGCCGGACTCACGACGGGCCGCAGTTCATTGGAGAAGTGCCATGAAGGACCTCAAGGGCAGGAACGCCGTGGTGACCGGCGCGGCCAGCGGGATCGGCCTCGCCATCGTGGAGCGGCTGCTCGAGGAGGGCATGCTGGTCACCATGGCCGACATCGAGCCCGAGCGGTTGGCGATGCAGGCGCGCCGGCTCTCGGCCTCGGGTGCCGTCCACACCGCGGTGGTCGATGTGTCAAGGCGCGAGCAGGTCGAAGCCATGCGTGATTCGGCCGAGAAGGCCTTCGGCCCGACGCACGCGCTGTTCAACAACGCCGGCGTGGAGGCCCCCGCAGAGTATGCGCTGGAGACGCCGCTGCGGCACTGGGAGTGGATCGTCAGGGTCAACATGTGGGGCGTGGTGTACGGCTGCATGACCTTCCTGCCGGGCATGAATGCGCGCGGCGTGGGCCATGTCGTCAACACCTCGTCGATCGGCGGCCTGATGGCGGTGCCGTTCCACGTACCCTACAGCATGGTCAAGCACGGCATCGTCGGGCTGTCGATGGGGCTGCTCGCCGAACAGCGCATGCGCTGCCCGGAGGTCGGGGTCTCGGTGCTGTGCCCGACGTTCACGGCGACGGCGCTGCTCGATTCGGCGCGCAACTTCCCGAAGGATCTTGGTGACCCGTCGATGGGCGAACTCACCGATGCCGGTCGCAGGGTCGACGAGTGGGAGCGCTCGGTGGTCGGTACCACCACGCCGCCGAGTGAAATGGCGCGCCTGGCCGTCGAGGCGATGAAGGCGCAGCGCTTCTGGGCGGTGCCGGACTGGCCGCTGACGCTGGGTTCAGGCGGCACCCTGCAGGACCTCATCAAGGACCTGTGGGCCTCCTCCATGGACGGCCGCGACCTGCCCGTCATGGATCCGAGGAAGACGGTGAAGACCTGAGGCATTCCGATGGGATGCCGGCGTTTTCACGGGAACGACCGGCGTGTTCCCAGCAACCTCTGCCATGCGGAAGTCAGAGATCCCGGCAATGCGAGGGGACGACTCCCGCACGGCCTTTCGAGAGGATGCATCGGCCGACGAGCACGGATTCCGTGGGCTTGAGCAGCATGTTCATGGCGCCAGGCGCGCCCGAACCGCCACTCGATCCGCACTGCAGGAGACAGGAAACGCGCAGCCCGAGTATCATGTCACCCGCCGGCGCTGGTTGGTGTCGTTGAGTTATCGGAAGCGATGCGCGCGTCCATCGGGGAGGCATTGCATGGGGTTGCCGGGGCGGCTCTGTCTG
>VGIE01000379.1 GCA_016867955.1 Betaproteobacteria bacterium | reverse complement strand
CTCAGCGTTCGTGGGTTGCCGCCTGGCCATCTCGTCGACGACGGGCTTCATGTCGTCATACAGCAGGAAATCCTGCAGCACGGATTAGAGATAGAGTTCTGGGGTGATGTCATCGGCCGGCGGCTGCGACCGCAGCTTGCCGTAAATCTCGCGTGCGCTCTTCACCTCGGATTGTTGCTCGGGTGTCAGGCGCGGCGGACGGCCAGCACCGCGCACTGCGACACCGCCCGAGCGGCCCAGCTTGGCGATCTGGATGAGTTCCGGGACCTGGGCGATGCGTTGCGGCACCGTCAAGGGCAGCGTCATTACGTCACTGGGCGCGCCGCTGGAGGCCTCGCCGGCCTTGGGACCCGCCCTGAATGCGGCAGGCCCCTTCCAGGTTTCCTGGCGACCCCCGTCGAAATACACGACGCGAAGCTGCGCACCGGCGGGCACAGTGAACCGATCCCCTTGCCGCACCTTCATGAATGGCTGCGCCTTCCCACTCGCCGCGCTGCCGCTCGCATAGGCCACATCGCCGGTCAGCAGGTTGACGAGCCCCACATCGGCACCCTGCGCCTGAACGCCGGCCGCAGGTGCCAGGAAAGCCGCTCCCAGCGCCAGTTGCCGAATCAATCCCGGAATCGCTTGCATGTTCCATCCCCCTTTCTTCATGTTCATGACCGTAGCATATGCGCCCGTTCCCGCCCCAGGGAGGGAATAAGTCACGCCGGCTGCGGCGGATTCATCCGGATAGCGACTTAATGCGCACGTGCCGCCGCGAATGGCCACTGGATCTACCCCTGAAGCCGCCTTCCCGCCTCGTGCGCTGCTTCAGCCACGCATGATGGCCGAGGACACGCCGCCCGACTCGGGTTCAAGGCCGAGAATCTCATACACCTCGATGGGCTCGTCGCGCCCCTTGACCTTGATCGTCTCCATCTTGCCGGTAAGCACGCCGGCCCTGCGGCCCGCACCGTCTGCGCGCTCGCCACCAGCACGCAGCCCATCTCCTTCGTCACGCCCTCGAGTCGCGACGCAGCGTTCACCGTGTCGCCTATGGCAGTGTACTCCAGGCGCTTGACCGAGCCGATGTTGCCCATGACCGCATCGCCGCTATGCAGGCCGATGCCGATGCCGAAGCGCGGCAGGCCGCGGTCGGGAAAGCGCTCCTCCATCCAGTCGCGGAAGGATTCTGCGGCACGCACCATGCCGAGCGCCGCGGTGATGGCCCGGCGCGCATGGTCGGGGTAGGTCACCGGGGAACCAAAGATCGCCATCACCGCGTCACCGATGCACTTGTTGACGTTGCCGCGCTGGTCCAGGATCGGGGCGGTCACCCTGCTGAAATACTCGTTGAGCATCTCGACCACCTCGTGTGCCGCCAGTTTCTCCGAAATCGTCGTGAAGTTGCGGATGTCGGAGAACATGACCGTCACCGGCACCGTCTCGCCGCCGAGAGTGAGCTTGCGCCCCCCCATCAGCAGCATGTCGACGACCTCGTCCGACACGTAGCTGCCGAACATCCGCTTCATGCGCGCCCGTTCGCGCTCCTCGCCCGTCAGGCGCATGCCCAATGTGATCAGAAACGCGACGACCAGTCCCATCTGTGGCTCCGCTACAGGCAGAACGTAATCATAAAAGAACATCGCGAAGGCGGGAATCGGGATGTTCACCGCGATGAACAGACCGATCAGGGCGCCGCGCTCCGGGGGCAGCCGGACGAACAGCACCGTCAGCAGCGACAGCAGGATGAAAATGCCGGTCGTGCGCAGCCATAGCGGCGGCACCTTCGGGTAATGGCCCGAGAGCATGGTTTCGACGATGTTGGCGTGGATCTCTCCGCCAGCCATCTGGTCCGCGCGCGAACCGCGCGAATAGGGCGTGAAATGCCGGTCGGAGCTGCCGGCATTGTTCGCGGCGAGGATGACCACCTTGCCCTTCAGGGCCTGCACGGCGGGATTGGCCAGCGCATCGGGCTGAAGCAGCACGTTCATCGACAGCCTCGGGATGGTTCCGGAAGGCCCGGTGTAACCGATCCAGCGCTTGTCGAGTTCGCGCTTGATCGTGGTGCCCGCGATGGTCCACTCGCTGGCCGCCGGATCCATTTCCAGGGCCCGCAAAGCCAGTTGCGCGGCAAACCCGATACCCGGGAATGCCGGGTTCGGGCACCATCACCGGATAAAAGCGCCGCACATGCTTGTCGTCATCGGGGTTGAGGTTGGCGATGTCGAGATCATGGATGCCTCGCGGCAGCAGGACCAGGTGATCCTGCGGCGGCAACAGCAGCGACAGCTCGCCGTTGTTCAGCTCCACCAGGTGCGGGATCAGCACCTTGTCGCCGCGGGCCAGCGCCGCCCGCAACGGCGCATCGTAGTTCCGGCTGACCTGGTTGTCCGGCAGGTTGAGTTTCTTCAGCCAGCTCTCGGCGCTGACCTGGTAGATAAAGTCCAGCCCCACCGCCTTCACACCCACGTCGCTCAACACGTCCATGGCGCGTCCGAAGTGCGGAGCCCAGAACGCGAGCGGGTCATCCTTCAGGGCCGTCAGCGTGTCATCGTCCACCGATACGAAGGCCGCATGCCTGGGCGCGTAGCGCACGCCGGCAAGGACATGCCAGTAGTCGTAATAGACGTTCTCCAGCGACTGCAGCCAGCTGCTCTGTGCCACGCCGGCCGCGATCGCGCAGGCGATGAGCGGCACGCCGAGGTAGCGGAACAGACGCGAGGCCAGCACCTTGATGCGATCGCCACCGCCTGCGGGAGAACCGGCAATCGCTTCAGGCGCCGTCATCTGGCGGTGCCGCGCCGGGTTGCGCTTCCGCGGAATCTGCCCATGCCTGCCTCAATCCCCAACGTACACGAAGGGCGCCCAGAAGAAGGGATGGCTCCGCGAAATATGGAACTGCCCCGCGGCATAGGTCGAGCCGAGCATGCCGCGCTGCGCTTCGCTCATCGCAGGCAGCGTTTCCGCGCCCTTGCGGATGTTGCCGAAAATCTGGGTCATCAGCGCCTGTGTCGACAGGCTGTCGACGCTCCAGTGAGACACGATCAGGCTGCGCGCCCCGGCATACATGAAAGCGCGCGTCAGGCCGGCAAAACCCTCGCCGTTGTTCGCCTGAGCGGTCTCCCCCGCAGTATTGCAGGCCGACAGCGCCACCACGTCGCCATTCAGCTCGACGTCCTCGATGACCCCCTTCATGGTGAGCAGGCCGTCCTCCCCGGAAAAGT
>VGIE01000378.1 GCA_016867955.1 Betaproteobacteria bacterium | reverse complement strand
AGGATCGCCCGCCAGAAGCGCGTCGCAACGGCCATCGGTCAGGCCCCTTCGCCGTCGAGCAGGGCTGTCACTGCGGACTCCACCGAAGTGCCCCTGAAGAAATGCGGATTCTGCCCCGCCCACATGCGGGCCGGATTCCCGAACACGAACGCGCGGAAATCCTCCCAGTCCATGTCGCCTCGCTCCACCGGCTCCCAGGTCTCTTCCAGTACCGCGGCGATGTTAGGCACATCGAAGTGGCCGATGTCGGAGCCGAACACCGCATTGAGCCTGGTGCGCAGCGGATTGCGCCGCGGGTCGAACGCGACGCCCGTCATCGGATCGTCTCCTTCGCAGCCGAAGTAGAACGGCTTCACGAATCGCTCAAGCATGTCCTCGGGGCAGCTCACGCCGGTAAGCGCGAATTCGTCATGCAAGGCCCTGTCCTCGCGGTAATTCGTCGATACCGAACCGACCAGCTGGTCGTGAAACTCCGGGCGCAACGCGTCGCCCAGCAGCGCGGCGCCATGCTCGCGGCACAGTGCCAGGAACGCCGCACGGTCCATGCGCGCGGGATCGACTCTGACCAGCGCCGCCGGATTGCGCTTCTTCCAGTGGCCGAGAAGGTCCGCGAACAGCGCTGCCGCCCAGGCCGTGCCGCCCTCGAGGAAACCAAAGCGCAGGCCCGGGAACCGGTGGGTAACACCGCCCATGAACAGCGACTTGCACACGGCCTCGGCCGATTGCGCGAAGTGGCCGATGTGGTTGTAGGTGAAGTTCGACACCGAGGCGCGGAAGCCCAGGCCCTGGCTGGAGGAGTGGAAGGTCGGCACCACCCCGAGCGCGAGGCAGCACGCCCACAGCGGATCGTAATCGTATGCGCTGTCGATGCCGTAGGTATCGAACCAGAAAGTGCGCGGGAACTCGCCGCGATGCGCCGGCACCGGCCGCTTGATGTAGCTGGGCATGGTGAAGGCCCGGTAGCCCAGTTCGTTCACGCAGTAGTCGAGCTCCGCGATGGCCTCCTGCGGCGTGTGCGCGGGAATGCTCGCCACCGGGATCAGCCGGTCGGCGTAGTCGCGGAACATGTCCATGTGCAGTCGATTGCTGGCGCGGCAGGCGGCCCGGCGCACCTCCGCCTCGATGAACAGGCCGTCGATGATGATGGTGCCCGCGAACAGCACCGTAACGTCGATGCCGGCCTCCGGCAGGCGTTCGTAAAGGAGCTTGGGCAGCTTCGCGGTCGCCAGGTCGAGCGCATTGCCCGAAGGCACCGCCCACCAGGCCGGCCGCGGGATGCGCTCGGCGCGGCGCGCTTCGGGCGTGGCCCGGTACCAGCGCGGACCGACGTTGGTCAGCGTGGCAAGGTTCTCTGCATAGCGCGCCGCCATCTGCGGACCGCCGGCCTCGCGCAGGTAATCCTGGTAGATATGGCCGAAGTCGATGGAGTGGCCATCGGAGTCGATCACCGGATGAGACAGCTGCTCCCTGATCCTCGCCGACGTGGACATACGTTTCACCTCCGCATGGGCAAAATACGCGAACGGCTCCCCTCGGCGCCGTCAGTCACGCCGCCAGACACTGGCCAGCCAGGGCTGCTGCTCGCGCGGCAGCCCCGGCGGCCGGAAGTAGTGCGCGACCTCGCTGAATCCCGCCTCCTGCAGGAAGCGCCGCCATGACGAAAGGTCGTGATACACGCCATAGCGTCCCCCGTTCCAGCCCTCTTCGTTGTTGCCGCGCGGGTTGGAGCTGAACAGCACGCCGCGCGGCCTGGGTGTGTCACGCAGCTGGCGCAGCACCCGCGGCAGCTCGGCCGAAGGTACGTGGAACAGCACGGCGTTGGCGAACACGCCGTCGAAGCGCCCAGGCGGCAGGTCCAGCGCCAGCAGGTCCTGCTGCCAGACCTCGCAGCCGCCGTGCGCGCGCGCCATTTCGACTAAGCGTTTCGAGCCGTCCAGGCCGACCGGGGCATGGCCAAGCTCCGCAAACCGGCGCAGGTCCCGGCCCGGTCCGCAGCCGAGGCGAGGATGGCCAACGGCGGCGCGCCTTCGACGGCATCCAGCAGGGCGGCGATGTTCTGGCTGACGTCGTGGTCACGCGTGCCCTCCCAGAAGTCCCGCGCGCGGCCGTCGTAGTGGCCCAGCGTGCGACTGGAGATTTCGGCGAGATCCGGGACCGGGGGCATGGAGCGATGAGACCGCACCCCCGCCGTCATGCCGCGCGCCGACGCTCGTCCTGCCAGAGGTCGGCAGCGCGCCATGCCAGCGCGATGGCCGGCGCATTGGTGTTGCCTGCGATCAGCCCCGGCATCACCGAACAATCCACCACGCGCACATTTTCCGTGCCGCGCACCTTCAACTGCGGATCCACGACCGAGCGCTCGTCGGAGCCCATGCGACAGGAAGTGGTGGCATGAATGGCGCAGGTGACGAGTTTCTTTACCGCGTCCATGAGCTGCTCGTCGGTCCGCACGCCGGGCCCCGGAATCAGCTCCTCGCCCACGTACGGCGCCAGCGCCGGCATGGTCATGAAGCGACGCATCATGCGCACCATGTTCAGCATGGTCCGCTGGTCTTCCGGCGTGGAGAGCCAGTTCGCATTGATCACCGCCGGCTCGGCGCCGTCCGGCGCGGTGATCCACATGTCCGACTCGCTGGTCAGCCGGATCGAATGGCAGGAAATGGTGATGCCGGGCTTGTCCTCGACGGCCAACGCGGTGGGGGGCAGGCCTTCGCGGGGCCGCCCCATGCTGAACGCACCCATGTAGACCTGAACGTCGGGCCGCGTCATTGAAGGGTCGCTGCGCACGAACGCGCCGATCTCATAGGGGCCACTCGCCAAGATCCCCGAGCGGAACAGCCCGTACTGCAGCACGCTCATCAGCAGGCCGGCGCCCCGCAAGCGGCCGTTCAGGCTTTCACCCTGCCTGAGCCGGTGGGGCATGGCGAACCCAAGATGCTCGAGCATGCGCCGGCCGACGTCCGGCGAATCGACCAGCACCTCCACGCCCGCGGCGCGCAGCCGCTCTCCCGGCCCGATGCCTGACTGCTGCAGCAGCAGAGGCGACATGATGGCACCGGCGCACACGATCACCTCCGCCTTGCAGCGGTATTCCACCGGCGCACCGTTGCGACGCGCCCTGACGCCAACGGCGCGGCGTCCTTCGAACAGGATGCGTTCCACCTCGACATTCGTGACCACCGTCAGGTTGGGGCGGCTCATCACCGGGT
>VGIE01000377.1 GCA_016867955.1 Betaproteobacteria bacterium | reverse complement strand
GAAGAAGGCCGCCTCGGCATGGATGCGCTTGGTCGCGGCCTCCGGCGTGGTGGCGACGATGTCGAGTCCTGACTTGCCCAAGATGTCGCGGGTTTCCTGCGTCTGCATGGTGGCCATGACGGCACTGGAGATTCTTGCCACCACCGCTGCGGGCGTGCCGGCAGGCGCCGCGATGCCCAGCCAGAACGAGAAGATGAAGTCGTTGTGGCCGAGTTCTCCGAAAGTCGATACGTTCGGGAATGCCGGGATGCGACGCGGGCCGGTGACGGCCAGCGGCTTGCCGCGCCCGGCCTGGTGTTCCTGCGTGGCGGTGCCGATGTCGTTGGTGGCCACCTGGATGGACTGGCTGGCCATGGCGGTGCGGATCTCGGCCGTGCCCTTGAAGGGCGCGATCACCACGTCGACGCCGAACTTCTGTTTCATGCCCTCGATGAACATGGTGATGTTGCTCTGCAGGCCGGGCGTGCCGAAATTGAGCCTGCCCGGGTTGGCCTTCGCATAGGCAATCATCTCGTTGAAGCCGTTGTAGGGCGACGACACATGGGTCCACATCACCAGCTGGCCGTCGACGAGGATGGAGATGTGGTTCAGGTCCCTTACCGGGTCCCAGTTCATCTTGTTGAAGATCTGGTACGTCGGGATGCCGGGCGAGGTGATGACCAGCGTGTGGCCGTCGGCGGGGGAGCGCACCACCTGCTCGGTGCCGATGGCGCCGCCGGCGCCGGGACGATTCTCCACCACCGCCTGCTGGCCGAGCACCTTGGTGAGCCCGCTCGCGACGGTGCGGCCGAGGATGTCGGTGACGCCACCGGGCACGTAGGGCACGACAATGCGAATTGACTTGTTGGGGAAATCCTGCGCGATCGCGCCCGGGGTCGCAGTGAGGATGGCGGTGGCGGCCGCCACGCCGGACAACGCGGACAGCATGCGGGTGCCTCCGATCATGGATTCCTCCTTGCGTGACAGGATTAGCCGGTGCGTGATGCGGATCGCCGGCCGTCGATGCAGGCGACAATGTTACGCGATTCACCCCCCGGCCGCATGCGTTGGCGATGTGCGGTAGTCGCCGCTACCGGCGCAATGCGGCGCGGCATCGACAACCGGGATGGCTGGGCCTCGGGATGCAGCGGCATGGCCATGCCTTCGCATAGAATCGGGGCACATGCGAGAGGAGAGGCGAAGATGATACAGGGCAGAAGCGGCAAGGCGGACAGCCACCGTCGCGAGTTGTGGGATGGTACGGCCTTCAATTACGCGGACACCATCGCCGAAGTAATGCGCCAGCGCGAGGACCAGGGCTTCGACGGGCGCAATTTCGGCGATTCGCAGAACCGCTACTCCGATCCCTTCGTCTGCATGGGCATCGCGGCGGCGGTGACGAAGAAGATCAAGTTCAGCACCGGCGTGACCAATCCGGTCACGCGCCACCCAGCGGTCATGGCCTCGGCCTTCGGCGCTGTGCAACTGGCGTCGGGCGGACGGGCCTATGTGGGCATCGCGCGCGGCGATTCCGCGCTGGCGCACATCGGCATGGCGCCGGCGCCTGTGCCGGTGTTCGAGAAGTACGTCGACGTGCTGCAGCGTTACCTGGCGGGAACGGCAGTGCCCTTCGATGAGGTCGATGCCGCGATGGGCGGGCGGCACGCCGACGTGCGGCGCTCGGACGAACTGCACATCGGCGCCGTGCCGACGGCGAGCCGGATGCAATGGCTGCCGGGCAGCCTGCCCAAGGTGCCGCTCGACGTGTATGCCACCGGCCCGAAGATCATCTCCATCGGCGCACGGCTGGCCGACCGGGTGACGTTTGCCGTGGGCGCTCAGCCAGGCCGCATCCAGTGGGCCATGAACCTCGCGCGCGACGAGGCAAGGAAGGCCGGCCGCGACCCGGATGCCATTTCCTATGGCGCCATGGTGGGCGTGGGTCTGGACGACAACCCCGAACGCGGCCGCAAGCGCATCGCCGGCGTGGTGGCGGTGTCCTCGCGTTTTTCGGTGATGCACCGCACGCCCATCGGCCCGATCGATGCCGAAGACGTGCCGGTATTCCAGGCGCTGCATGACGGCTACGACATGAACAAGCACTCGGTGACCACCAGCAACCAGACCGGGCTCCTGCCCGATTGGTTCATGGACAAGCACGCCATCATCGGGCCGCCGTCGGGGGCCGTGGACCGGCTCATCGAGATCTTCGAGCTCGGCATCGAGCGCATTGTGTTGCTGTTCAACGCCAGCCACCATGAGGCGGAAGATGAGATCAACGCGGTCTACCGGCGGTTCTCCAAGGAAGTGATTCCGAAGGCGAAGGGGTAGAACCGGCGGGCGGCGGCCCCGCTGCGGCAATGAAGTGAGACCGGGCGCGCCACCGGCAAGGCGCGCCCCGCGAGCCTGCGGTCGCTGGCTACTTCTTCGCGTTCCGTATGTTCGGCAGCTTGAGGTCGAAGAACTCGACCGCGTTGTCGATGGCGAGCTTGTTCATTCGTCGTGGCGAGAGATCGGTGCGGTCGCGCACCTCGTCGGCGAGGCCCGGCAGCGAACAGTCGTAATGCGGGAAGTCGCTGGCCCACACCACGGCATTCTCGCCCGCGGCGTCCATGGCGTTGTTGACGAACAGGTCGTCGGCCTCGGCGGTGACGATGTAGCGGCCCTTGAAGTGGTCGATGACATCACGGCCGAGCTTCACGTCCGGGATGAGGAATTCCATGCGCTCGGCATGCTCGTGGATCTGGTGCAGCCAGTAGGGCAGCCAGCCGGTGCCGGCCTCCATGAAGCCCCAGCGCAGCTTCGGGTAGCGCTGGAACACCCCGCTCGTGTACAGCCCGACGATGGCGGCCATGGCCTCGAAGGTGTGGCCCATGGCATGCGCGCCCAGCCAGGTCTTGTTGCGGTCGCGGCCGAGGGCCTGCAGCCTTCCGCCGCCCGAGCCATGGTGCGTGGTCATCGGGATGCCGAGGTCGGAAGCCTTCTTCCACACCGGGTCGTTCGCCGGGTCGTTGATGGTGCGGCCCATGGTGGGTGAGGGCGCAACCCAGGCGGCGCGCATGCCCAGCTCGTTCACGCAGCGCTCCAGTTCCGCGACGGCGAACTTGGGATCGTGCAGGGGGATCGTCGCCACGGGCAGCAGGCGCTGGGGGTCGGCCGAGCAGAAGTCCTCGACGACCCAGTCGTTCAGCGCGGCGGCAAGCCACGGCCCGACCTTCGCATCCGTGATGC
>VGIE01000376.1 GCA_016867955.1 Betaproteobacteria bacterium | reverse complement strand
GCGCCCCGCTGGAACTGATGTCCGCCGTCGCCGGCTATTTCAGCAGCCTAACGGCGGCGCAGCGCGAGAACGAGGCGCTGCGCGCCAAGGTGCTGCAGAGCTCGCGCGACGTGCTTGCGCTGGAGGCGCTGGCCGCGGAGAACGCGCAGTTGCGTCGCCTGCTGGAGGCGCGCGAGCGCGTGGCAGGCAGCGCCTCGCCCGCCGAGATCATGTACTCGGGCCGCGACCCGTTCTCGCGCAAGGTCGTCATCGACAAGGGCTCACAGCAGGGCCTGGTGTCCGGGCAACCGGTGATCGACGAAACCGGCGTCATCGGCCAGGTGACGCGCGTGTTCCCCATGCTCGCCGAAGTGACACTGATCACCGACAAGAGCCAGGCCATCCCGCTGCAGGTGGTGCGCAACGGCCTGCGCGCGCTGGCCTACGGCGATGGCGCGGCGCTCGACCTGCGATTCGTCGCCGCCAATGCCGACATCCAGAACGGCGACGTGCTGGTCACGTCGGGCATTGACGGCATCTACCCGGCCGGACTGCCGGTGGCTCGCGTGTCGCGCGTCGAGCGCGATGCCGCCTACGCCTTTGCGCGCATCCAGTGCGTGCCCATCGCCGGCACCGAGCGGCACCGCCAGGTGCTGGTGATCGCCCACGACGCCGGCCTGCCACCGGCTCCCGAGGCCCAGGTGCAGCAGACGGTGCGCCCCGGCAAGGCACGGCGCACCAAGAAGCCGGACCAATAGCCCATGCAGTACGAGCCCAGACCGCAACGCATCCTGCTGCCGGTGAATCCGCTGTTCATCGGCTTCACGCTGGCATGCGCGCTCGCCTTCAACCTGCTGCCGTGGCGCGATCTCAGCGGCATGCCCGACCTCGTCGCGCTGGTGCTGGCTTTCTGGGGCGTGCATCAGCCGCGCCGCGTCAGCGTCGGCATCGCCTTCCTGCTGGGCATCGTCATGGACGTCGCAAACGGCACGCTGCTCGGCCAGCATGCCTTTGCCTACGCCGTGCTGGTCTTCACCGCCAACGCGCTGTCGCGGCGCCTGCTGTGGTTTCCGCTATGGCCGCAAGCCATGCACGTGCTGTTCGTTCTGCTCGGCAGCCAGATGCTCATGGTGGCCGTACGCATGATTGCCGGAAGCACATTCCCCGGCGCGTTGTACTTCCTCGGCAGCCTAATTTCGGCAGTGCTGTGGCCAGTCGTCACCATGCTGCTGCTGGCGCCGCAGCGCCGGCCGGAATCCGTCGACGAGAACAGACCCATCTAGGATGAAGACGTGAGGTTTACCGAATTCCGCAATACCGAGCGCGACCTCTACCTGTTCCAAGTGCGCATTGGCGTTGCCGGCGCTGCGGTCATGGTGGCGTTCGCGATCCTGTTCGCGCGCTTCATCTACCTGCAGGTGATCCAGCACGACTACTACCATACCAAGGCCGAGGAGAACCGCATCTCCATCGTGCCGATCACGCCCAACCGCGGCAATATTGTCGACCGCAACGGCGCGGTGCTGGCGCGCAACTACTCGGCCTACACGCTGGAAATCGCCCCCGGCAAGGTAGCCGATGTCGAGACCACCATCAACGAACTGGCAGCGATCATCGACATACGGCCCAGCCACCGCAACCGTTTCAAGCGCCTGCTGATCGAGGCCAAGGGTGCCGAAACCCTGCCGATCCGCGCGCGTCTGACCGACGAGGAGGTAGCGCGGTTTGCCGCCAACCGTTACCGCTTTCACGGTGTCGACATCCGCGCGCGCCTGTTCCGCCAGTACCCTTTCGGCGAACTGGCCTCGCATGCGCTGGGCTACATCGGCCGCATCAACGACCGCGACCTGACCTGGATCCAGGAGCGCGAACTCCAGGCCAACTACAAGGGCACCGACCACATCGGCAAGACCGGCCTGGAGCAGAGTTACGAGCGCGAGCTGCATGGCACCACCGGCTACGAGCAGGTGGAGGTCGATGCCGCCGGCCGCGGCGTGCGCACCCTCTCGCGCACCGCCCCTACCTCAGGCAACAACCTGGTCCTGACCCTCGACCTGGCGCTGCAGGAAGTGGTCGAGACGGCCTTCGGCAAGCGCCGCGGCGCACTGGTAGCGATCGAGCCCTCCACCGGCGGCATACTCGCCCTGGTCTCCAGGCCCGGCTACGACCCCAACCTCTTCGTCGACGGCATCGACCCGGCCAGCTGGGACGAACTGAACACTTCGCTCGACCGTCCGCTTACCAATCGTGCCCTCACCGGAGTGTATCCGCCCGGCTCGACCTTCAAGCCGTTCATGGCACTCGCCGCCCTGGAGACGGGCAAGCGCGTGCCGACGCAGGTCATCTCCGATCCCGGCTATTTTGAGTTCGGCGGCCGCCGCTTCCGCGACAGCCGCGTGGGAGGCCACGGCACGGTGGACATGTACAAGTCGATCGTGGTGTCGAGCGATACTTACTACTACATGCTCGCCAACGACATGGGCATCGACGCCATTTCGCGCTTCATGGGCCAATTCGGTTTTGGGTCACGCACCGGCGTTGACATGGAGGGCGAGGCCACTGGCGTGCTGCCATCCCAGGAGTGGAAGCAGAAGCGCTTCCGCCGGCCCGACCAGCAGAAGTGGTACGCCGGCGAAACCATTTCGGTAGGTATCGGCCAGGGCTACAACGCCTACACACCGCTGCAACTGGCAGTAGCCATGGCAACGCTGGCCAACAACGGGGTGATGTTCAAGCCGCACCTGGTCAAGTACATCGAGAACGTCAACACCGGGGAGCGGCGCTTCGTCGAGCCGCAGCCGCTAAAGACCATTCCCCTCAAGCCCGAGAACATCGAGATCATCAAGCGCGCCATGGCTGGGGTCAACATTGAGGGTACCGGCGCGCGCGCCTTCGCCAAGGCCGAGTACACCAGCGGCGGCAAGACCGGGACGGCACAGGTCATCGCCATCAAGGCGGGCGAAAAGTACGTCGAATCGCGTGTCGCCGAGCGCCACCGCGACCACGCGCTGTTCATCGCCTTTGCGCCGCTCGAAGCGCCAAAGATCGCACTGGCCGTCCTGGTGGAGAACGGCGGCTTCGGATCGGTCGCGGCAGCGCCGATCGCGCGCGTGGTCCTCGACTACTACCTGCTCGGCAAGAAGCCCGCGAAGCTGGCGGTCGTCAACGAGTCGGCCAATGACGGCGGCTAGGTCCATCATGACCGGGGACTCGGCACGTGCTTGACCGCGCCA
>VGIE01000375.1 GCA_016867955.1 Betaproteobacteria bacterium | reverse complement strand
TGGATCAAGCGCGCCAAGCGCGGTGTCATGGATGCGGTGGATGCTGCGGAACTGCTGGTCGATCGCGGCATCGCCGGCAGCGCCGACCAGGGCGGCCGGCGGCAGGTGACGCTGCTTGAGGCGGAGGTCTGGGAGGAGGTCACGCGCCGGCTGGCGGTCAGCCCGCTGCTCCCGCCGGCGCCCTCGGCGCGCCGCGCCAACGTACTCGTGCGTGGCCTCGGGCTCGCCAATGCGCGCAACCGCATCATCGCCGTCGGCAACTGCCGTCTGCAGGTGCATGGGGAAACCAAGCCCTGCGAGCGCATGGACGAAGTGCTGCCCGGGCTGCAGGCGGCGCTGTACGACGACTGGCGCGGCGGCGCGTTTGCCGGCGTCATCACCGGCGGCCGCATCGCCGTGGGCGACGCCATCGACTGGATCCTGTCCTGACACACGAAAGGCACGCACATGACCACATTGCATGATTTCTCGGCCAACACGCTGGATGGCAGGCCGCTCAGCCTCGCCACCCTCAAGGGCAAGGTGGCCCTCGTCGTCAACACCGCCAGCGAGTGCGGCCTCACGCCGCATTACGCGGGGCTGGAGGCGCTCCACAAGAAATACGCCGGCAGGGGACTGGCGGTGCTCGGCTTCCCGTGCAACCAGTTCGGCGCCCAGGAGCCGGGTACCGCCGCCGAGATCGGTGCCTTCTGCCAGAAGAACTACGGCGTGAGCTTCCAGATGTTCGACAAGATCGAAGTCAACGGCAAGGGTGCCCACCCGCTCTACCAGTGGCTGAAGACCGCGGCCGCCGGCGAAGAGCCTGCCCAGGAGATCGACTGGAATTTCGCCAAGTTCCTGGTTGGCGCCGACGGCCGGGTGGTCAGGCGCTACAAGGCGACCACGCGGCCCGAGGAGCTCGCAACGGACATCGATAAGCTGCTGGCCTGACCTGGCACGTCTGGCGTTGAAGATCTGGGTCGACGCCGATGCCTGTCCGGGCCCCATCAGGGACATCCTGTTCCGCGCAGCCGACCGGCTGAAGGTGCCGCTCACGCTGGTCGCCAACAAGCCGCTGCGTACGCCGCCCTCGCCGTATATCCGCGCAATCCAGGTGCCGGCCGGGTTCGATGTGGCCGATGACCGTATCGCCGCCGATGTGCAGGCAGGCGACCTTGTCATTACCGCCGACATTCCGCTCGCCTCGGCGGCCATTGCCAAGAGCGCACATGTCCTCGACCCGCGCGGCGAGCGCCTGACGCCCGAAAATATCCAGGAGCGCCTGGCGCTGCGCGGCTTCATGGAAGAACTGCGATCGAGTGGCGTGCAGACCGGCGGGCCGGCGCCGTTTTCCACCCGCGACCAGAAAGCCTTCGCCGACCAGCTCGACCGCCTGTTGCAGCGCCTGTGCGCGCGTTGAATCGACCGCCCCCGATGGGCGCATCCCGAGCGGCCCTGCCGGCCGGCATTCCGTCCGGGGTGCCAGCGCTTCGGTATAATCCGTGTTCGCCCCGCCGCCGGCATCCCCCTGTGAACATCGTCAAGAAAGGCACGTCATGAAGCCGGAAACCCTGGCCGTTCACGCCGGTTACGCCCCCGACCCCGCCACCAAGGCCGTTGCAACGCCGATCTACCAGACCGTTGCCTACGCTTTTGACAACGCGCAGCATGGCGCCGATCTGTTCGACCTCAAGGTGGCCGGCAACATCTACACGCGCATCATGAATCCGACGCAGGACGTGCTGGAGAAGCGCGTTGCGGCACTCGAAGGCGGCATTGCCGCGCTGGCGCTGGCCTCGGGCATGTCTGCCATCACCTACGCCATCCAGACCATCGCCGAAGCCGGTGACAACATCGTTTCGGCCAGCACGCTCTACGGTGGCACCTACAACCTGTTCGCCCACACCTTTCCGCAGCAGGGCATCCAGACCCGCTTCGCCGACCCGCGCAAGCCGGAAAGCTTCCGGCCGCTCATCGATGCCAAGACCAAGGCCATCTTCTGTGAATCGATCGGCAACCCGCTGGGCAACGTCACCGATTTCGCGGCGCTGGCTGACATCGCCCATCAGGCCGGCATCCCGCTCATCGTCGACAACACGGTGCCCTCGCCCTACCTGTGCCGGCCGTTCGAACATGGCGCCGACATCGTGGTGCACTCATTGACGAAGTACCTTGGGGGCCATGGCAACAGCGTGGGCGGCGCCATCGTCGACAGCGGCAAGTTCCCCTGGGCCGAGCACAAGGCACGATTCCGCCGGCTGAACGAGCCGGACGTGTCCTATCACGGCGTGGTGTACACCGAGGCGCTGGGACCGGCCGCCTATATCGGCCGCGCGCGCGTGGTGCCCCTGCGCAACATGGGTGCGGCCATCGGCCCCATGAATTCCTTCCTGATCCTGCAGGGCATCGAAACGCTGGCGCTGCGCATGGAGCGCATCTGCGACAACGCGCTGGCCATCGCGCAGCACTTGCAGAAGCATCCCAAGGTGGCGTGGGTGAAGTACGCCGGGCTGCCAGACCACCCCGACCATGCGCTGGTGAGGAAATACATGGGCGGCAAGGCCTCGGGCATCTTGTCCTTCGGGCTCAAATCCGGCGGTGCCGATCCCCGCGAGGCCGGCGCGCGCGTGCTCGATGCCTTCAAGCTGTTCACGCGGCTGGTCAATATTGGCGACGCCAAGTCGCTGGCCACGCACCCCGCCTCCACCACCCACCGCCAGTTGAACGCCGCCGAACTGACCTCTTCGGGGGTCAGCGAGGACATGGTGCGCCTGTCGCTGGGCATCGAGCACATCGACGATCTCAGGGCGGACCTGGAGCAGGCGCTGGCTGCAGCCTGAGCGCGATTCCCGGCGTCCATCTGACGCCGGCGCCGCCTGCGTGATGGCGCCGCAAGAGCGGGTTCCCGTGAGGAGCGATTGGGACTCCGCGTTTCTGCTACGATCAACCGAGCCCCATCGAGGGTTTCGTCAGCCCGCACGACAGGGATTTTCATCAGGAGAGTCGGATGGCGGCACCGCAGGAAACCCGCAGCATGGCGTTGTTCTGTGATTTCGAGAATGTCGCGCTGGGCGTGCGCGACGCCAAGTACGCCCATTTCAACATCAACCGCGTTCTGGAAAAGCTGCTGCTGAAGGGCAGCATCGTGGTGAAAAAGGCCTATTGCGACTGGGAGCGCTACAAGGACTTCAGGGCGGTGATGCACGGCGCCTCCTTCGAACTGATCGAGATCCCGCGCCTGC
>VGIE01000374.1 GCA_016867955.1 Betaproteobacteria bacterium | reverse complement strand
GTCTCGGGCGCCAGCGTCAGCGGCGACCTGGGCGTGATGACGGCGGCCGCGTTACGCACGTCGGCATTGGCCCCGCCCACCGGCGTGCAGGCGCGAGACCTCGCCGCCCGCGCTGCGCAGGCGCTCAGGCAAGGTCAGGCGTTCGTCATCGGCCCGCGCGGCACCACACTCACCGCCGCGCGCGACAGCAATGTCGTGCTGGCGCCGGGACGCGGCGCCGAACTGGGCGACCGGCGCCTGCCCTTCGTGCGCGTGCTGGTGGTCGCGCCCACGGACAGGCCGCTCGATCTCCATGCGCTGGTGGCCGCGTGCCCCAACGGCATCTTCAGCGCACTGTTCCTGCCGGCGGTACCGGCCTCTCCGCTGCGCAGCGACGCGCCGACAGCGCTGGCGGCCGCAGGCGCAACCGGGGCGCCGGCCGCGGACACCCCCGTGGCTGGCGATGCAAGAACGGTCACCATGGTTGGCATGGCATCCCCGGCCAACCCTGCGCTGCCCCCGTTGGCGGCGAATTCCGTCATCCCGCCGGGTGGCACGCCGATGTCTGCGCTGCCGACGGTGGCGGTCGCGCCGGTGCTGGTGGAACTTCGCGTCGCTGTGCTCGAGCGCCAACCCGAGGAACGCATGCTCGTCGCGGAGCTTGCGCCGGCGGAGGAGCGCGCGGGTGCGCCGGTGCTGCACGATCCAGCGCCGGTCGAGGATCGCGTGATCCTCGCGTGGGCGGCGCCGGTGGAAGAGCGCGTGGCTAGCCTGGTGGTGCGGCCTGCGGCCCCGGTCGAGGAACGCCTGCCGGGGGCTGTGACGCGCCTTGCCGCCGAGGGCGAATCGCCCATGGCGGTTGCCCTGGCGCAAGGGCGGAAGCACATTCCCGCCGCGCCGGAGGCATTGCTACAGGTGTCCGTTGCGCGAGTGGCAGCGTCGACGCCGTCGCATGCAGGGGTGGGGGAGGAGCGCCAGCGGGGTTTGAAGGAATTCGCCAAGGGCGAGGCCGGGACGGAGGTCCAGATGGTGCTTGCCGGTGCCGAGCGAATCCGACCGCTGCGCGCGGCAGCCGAGGCGCCTACCGAGGTCTGGGCTGCCGAAGTCGGGTCTCCCACAACGGGGACTGCCGCAGTTGGAGCGGCGGCGTCGCCTGCGGCAGTGGTCCAGGTCGCCGCCCGTGTCACGCCGGACCAGCCCCCGGTGAAGTTGGCCGCAATCCAACGACGCATGCCGCGCATCTTTTTCGACTACCGTGGTGCCGTCTATCATATGTAGGCGTCCGGCCCTGGGCGGATGCTCCAGGCCTTGACCCCCCCGTCATCGCGGGTTCACCTGACGCAGCAGCGCAGCCGCAGAACCGATTGTCGATACGCAGTCCAGTCACGTAGTTCAAACATGTAACGGGAGGAAACACGGCACGGCAGACCAGAAGAGCGCGCAGAACAAGGCAGGCGGGGTGGCGACACCGGCGGCGCCGGCGGCATTGGCGGCAGCCGGCCAGGAGAACAGGAACATCAGGCTCGGCGTGCGGCTCGCGCCGGTCGACGACTTCGACCTGCCGGTGGTGGCGAATTACACGGCGATCAATGTGTCGCCGGGGATGGCCTTCATCGATTTCGGATTCATCAAGCCGGGCATGCTCGCCGCGTTGCCGCGCATGGTGCAGCAGGGGAGCAAGCTGCCGGAGAACATCAACTGCAAGCTCGCGGTGCGCGTGGCCATGGGTTACGAGGCGCTGTCCAACCTGCAGCAGCAATTGACGCAGGTGCTGGAGGGCCTGAAGGCGAACGCGGCCAAGAAATAGCCGGCCGGTCGCGGCAGTTCGCCGGCGCGGGCGCACTGAGCATGATCTCTCGATGACGGCAATGCAGAAGCCGTGTATTGGCGTAGTTTGATAGTAATGGCGGGTGGCGAGCGCTGCCGCGTCAGCTCGCACGCCGAGCGATATAGATGCCCGCCAGCACGATCAGGCCGCCGGCCATCTGCACCGGCTGCATGGCTTCGCCCAGCAGCACCCAGGCGTAGAGCGCGGCCAGCACGGCCTGCAGCAGCAGGCTGACCGAGGACAGCGACGCCGGCAGGTGGGCGAAGCCGAATGCGATGAGGCTCTGGCCCGCGATATGCGGGACGATGGCCAGAGCGGCTAGCACCAGCCAGCCGGTCCAGCCTGAAGCCGCCTGCGGCAGGAAGTGCTCCGCAGTGAGTCCCGCGTAGGGCGCCAGCAGCAGGGCGGAGACGGTCGTGCTGATCGCCATGATGTGTGCCGTCGGGATGCGCCCTGCCACCGATTTGATGGACAGCATGTAGCCGGCGTAGAACATGCCGGTCAGTATGCCGAGCAGGTCGCCCTGCAGCGCCCGTCCGCCGGCATTGAAGTTCGGGCCGATCAGGAGCACGGCGCCGCCAATGGTTACGACAAGCGCCACGATGAACATCGCGCTCGGCCTCTGCCGCCAGAGCAGCCAGGCGCCCAGCGTGACGAAGATCGGGGCGAAGTTCGCTTCCAGCGTGGCGTTGGCCACCGACGTCCAGGCGATCGACACATGCCAGGCGCCGAGGTCGCAGGCGAAGAACAGGCCCGCAAGTGCCATGCCCGGCAGGGCGTCGCGCCCGGTCGCCGCACCGGGTCGCGTCGCGATGCCCGCGCCGCACGCGCGGCGTTCGACGGCCAGTGCCCACGCCCACAGGACCGGGGCCGCCAGTGCGACGCGCCAGAAGGCGCTCGCCGTCGGGCTGGTGTCGGACAGGCGTACCAGGATGGGCGCGAAGGCAATCGCGGCCGCGCCCAGCAGCAGGGCAAGAAACGCAATCAGGCGCACGCGGGCCAGCGTTTCGGTCGTGCCTGCCTCAATCGGGCTGGGGGCGGGGCTCATCGCCATTCGCGGCGCGGAGTCGGGACGGTTGGGCGGAGCAGGCGCGTTGCACGCGCGCAGCGAGCGTCCATCGCATGGTGCCGGGATTTCAGGCGGGCCGCGAGTCGGCGGCCAGCGCATCCGGGCCGGCGCGGTGCGTGGGGTTGGGACCGCTGCAGTGATGGCAGGACTTGCCGAACACGAACTCGGGCCGCAGCTGGTCATCCGGTCTCACAATCGACTGGCAGGCATGGCACTGCGCCGTGCCGGTGGGCTGCAGGTCCGGCCCCAGCGCGACGCGCTTGTCGAACACGAAGCATTCACCGCGAAAATGCGCGCCGCCGCATTCCTCGAAATACTTCAGGATGCCGCCATCGAGCTGGTAGACCTCG
>VGIE01000373.1 GCA_016867955.1 Betaproteobacteria bacterium | reverse complement strand
AAGCCGCACGCGGTGTCGCACGACATGATGCTGGCCGACATGGATGCGGCGGGCGTCGACTGCGCCATCATCGTGCCGCCCTCCTGGGAAGGCGACCGCAACGACCTCGCCCTGGAAGCGGCGCGGCTGTATCCGCATCGCTTCGCCGTCATGGGGCGGCTCCCGTTGGAAAGGCCGGACAGTCGCGCCCTGCTTGCCGGCTGGCGGCGGCAAAAGGGCATGCTCGGCCTGCGCTTCACCTTTCACACCGACACGCAGCGGCGCTGGCTCCACGATGGCACGGCAGACTGGATCTGGCCGGCCGCGGAGCGTTGCGGCCTGCCCCTGATGGTGTTCGCGCCCGGATCGCTTCCCTCGCTGCGCAGGATCGCCATGCAACACCCGGGGTTGCGCCTGATCGTCGACCACGCGGGCCTCGACGTGGAATTGCGCGGAGATGACGCGTTCAGGGAAATCGACGACGTCTGCGCGCTGTCACCGCTGCCCAACGTGGCGATCAAGATGTCGGGCATGCCCGCGTACTCGGTCGAGGCCTACCCGTTCCGCGACCTGCATGGGTGGATCAGGCAGTACTTCGATGCCTTCGGTCCGCAGCGGCTGCTGTGGGGAACCGACATCACGCGCATGACCTGCAGCTACCGCGAGTGCGTCACGCTGTTCACCGAGGCATTGCCCTGGATCGCGACCGCTGACCTTGCATGGATCATGGGCGATTCGGCCTGCCACTGGACAGGATGGTCAGTGCCACGGGAATCCCGGGCTGGCTGAACCGCCGGACCATTGACTCCCGGCAGATCAGCGGATGCGGCGGCAGCTCTCCGGCACCAGGCTCAATTCAGCTTGTAGAAATCGATTGCGCCCTGCGCCATGACCTTCTGCCGGATCTCCGGAGGAAGCTTGTCGGCAACCTGTTTGGGCGCGCCCGGGAAGAAACCGTCGAAGTGCGGATAGTCCGTCGCCCACAGGATCTTCTCCGGGCCGAGCAATTCCGCGCCATGCCGGATGGTCATCTCGCTGGGCTCGAACGAGATCCAGCATTGCCGCCGGAAATATTCGCTGGGCGGCATCCTGAGGATTACCGCGTCGTCGTACACGCCCTTGCGCTCGAAGTGATGGTCCATGCGGTCGAGCCACGGCGCCATCCAGCCGCCGCTCGACTCCATGAACCCGAAGCGCGCCTTGGGAAAGCGCTCACACACGCCGCCCCAGATCAGGTTGACCGCGGCGATCATCATTTCCATGGTGTGCGACACCAGGTGCTTGGCGCCGAATCCCTGGATGCGGTTCACCCCGACCACCGCCACGCCGCTCGAGGAAGCCTCGTGGAAGGCGATGGCAAAGTCGAGTTCCTGGGCTTCGGCCCAGATCGGGTCATAGACCGGGTCGTTCAGGCGCCGCTCGAAATACGGGTTCGGGCGGACGAAACCGCAGCGCAGCCCCAGCGTCTTTCGCGCATAGCGCATCTCCTCCACCGTGCGCTCGACGGACTGCATCGGCAACATGGCGACGCCGAACAGGCGATCAGGATAGGGGCTGCAGTACTCGACGATCCAGCGGTTGTATACCCGGCATACCGCAGCCGCGAGATCCGGATCGACGATGGCGCCGGAGAACAGCCCCAGGGTCGGATACAGGACCGCCGCGTCGATCCCGTCGAGGTCCATGTCCTTGATGCGCGCATGCGGATCGAAGCCGCCGCGGCGCCCGTCTAGGTAGTTCATCTTCGGGATCTCGTCCACCGTCTTGCCCACCGATCCGGACATGGCCAGGCCCAGCGGCGCGCCGTGCACCGTCCCGGCGAGGCGCACGCGATGGCGCCCATCGGTATCCACGATCACGACAGGCGCATCATCGCGGAATTTGGCATCGATGTCCCTTACCCACAGGTCCCCGGGCTCGAGGATGTGTCCGTCGGCGTCGACGACGTTGTAGCTGCGGCTCATCTGCTACTGCTCCTTGTCAGATCGTTGCCAACGCGAGTTTAACCCGCCAGAGAAGATTCGCCGCGAGCCGTCCCGCGCCTGGAGGTGCAGGCCAGCGCGCCTGCACAGGTATCGATGAATGACCGCGAAGCAATCTTCAACTCAGCGACCGGATCTTGCTGGACAGTGCAGTATATCCGCACTACATCCGCTGCACGAGGGGGTTCTATGCCCGCCGGCAAGACCAGCACGTTGACCTTTCGCATTGCACCAGCTCTGAAGGAGGCACTGCGCACCGCCGGGGAGCGGGAGCACCGCTCCATCGCCAACATGGTGGAAGTGATGATTAGGGACTATTGCGGGCGCAACGGCATCAAGATCCCGGAGGAAAAGGCACTGTCCTACCTTCACAACCGCGCTGCGAAACCGGCGAAAAAGTACGCGAGATGATGTTTGCGATAGATATGGTCATCAGTTCCAGCGCTGATTTCGAATGAAGCTTGAGGACCTCCATCCCAGCGCGACCGTCCGCGGCATCCTCCCGGACGCGCTGGTCACGGTCGTCAGCGTGGCGTGGCACGGGTCGGACGCTTTGACCCTCGTGTATCGAGGCCCGAACGGCCACGTAGCCGACGAAATCCTCTACCGCCACGACGAGCCTCGTCTCGAGATCGTCGAGTCCGGCCGGCCTTGGAGTTTCGACGGTGACGGCGCGCTCTTCCGCCTCGTCTCGGAGGCTCACCGCATCCGACTGGCGCACCTGTTCGACCCCGTGCTCGCAGTGCACACATCGCTGGTCGAGCCGCTCCCGCACCAGATCACCGCAGTCTACGAGGCAATGCTGCCGTGGCAGCCGCTGCGCTTCCTGCTCGCGGACGATCCCGGAGCCGGCAAGACCATCATGGCCGGCCTCCTCATCAAGGAGTTGATCGCGCGCGGCGACTTGAAGCGCTGCCTCATCGTCTGCCCCGGGAGCCTCGCCGAGCAGTGGCAGGACGAGATGCACCGCCGCTTCCACCTGCCCTTCGAAATCCTGACCAACGACAAGCTCGAAGCCGCCCGTACCGGCAACTGGTTTCTCGAGAACGACCTTGCCATCGCGCGGCTCGACAAGCTCTCGCGTAACGAGGACGTGCAGCAGAAGCTGAGCGCGCCCGACTGCCGTTACGACCTGATCGTCTGCGACGAGGCGCACAAGCTCTCCGCCACCTGACCGGCGTGAAAAAACTGATCCAGTTCGAGTGAGAGAAAATGCCGATTTTCTACACTGGAAAGGATCAAGAAATGCCCAAAGGAGTGCGTTT
>VGIE01000372.1 GCA_016867955.1 Betaproteobacteria bacterium | reverse complement strand
TGACCAAGTATTTTCCGGTGCGCAAGGGCTTGCTGCGACAGCTGTTCGCGCGCGGCGCGCGCCCGGTCGTGCGGGCAGTGGAGGGCGTCGATCTTGCGCTGGAGGCCGGCGAGGTGCTCGGCGTCGTAGGGGAGAGCGGCTGCGGCAAATCGACGCTCGGCTACACGCTGGTTGGACTCTTCGAGCCGACCGCCGGCGAGGTGCGCTTTTCCGGCGCGCCGGTGGATCTCGGGTCCGCGGCGCGGCAGAAGTCGTATCGCAGGCAGGTGCAACTCGTGTTCCAGGACCCCTACCAGTCTCTGAATCCCCGCCTCACCGTACTCGAAGCGGTGCGCGAGCCGTTGCTCATCCACGGGCTCGCACAGGGGACCGGCCTGCGCCAGCGGGTGCTCGCGATTCTCGACGAGGTCGGCCTGCGCCCCGCGCCGGACTACCTGTCCCGTTATCCGCACCAGCTCAGCGGCGGGCAGCGCCAGCGCGTGTCGATCGCCCGCGCCATGATCCTGGAGCCCCGGCTGCTGGTCGCGGACGAGCCGGTGTCCATGCTGGACGTGTCGATTCGCGCCGGCATCCTCGGCCTGCTGCGCCGACTCAGCGAGGACCACGGCCTCGCCATCGTCTACATTTCGCACGACATCTCGACGGTGCGCTACCTGTGCCAGCGGACCGCCGTCATGTACCTCGGCCGGATCGTCGAGATCGGGCCCACGGAGCATGTTCTGAGCGGGCCGCGGCATCCCTACACGAAAGCCCTGGTCGCCGCGGTGCCGAGAATCCGCGCTGCCGCAAGCCGGGCCAGGGTGCGGCTGCCGGGAGAGGTGCCGAGCCCGGTCGAGGTGCCCACGGGATGCGTCTTTCACCCACGCTGCGCGCAGGCGCTGCCGGGCTGTGCTCGGGTTGCGCCAGCGCCGCTGCGGATGGCGAACGACCGACTGGTATCATGCGTGCTTTACGAAAAGGAGAAGGAAGAATGAAGAAGACCGGATTCAATGCGCAGGAATTCGCGCGCAACGTTCTCGGCCCGCACGCGGTGCGGGCCGGAGACTTCGTCTTCCTGGGCGGGCAGGTCCCTTTCGACGAAACCAATGGACTGGTGCCGGAAGTCACCACCGGTCCGGGGCGCGGCACGACGGCGATCGACGCGGGCAGGCAGACGGCGTATGTGTTGCAGAGGAGCGAGAAGGCGCTGCGCGCGGCGGGCTCCTCCCTGGCGCTCGGCGTGCGCATCGATCAGTTCGTGACCGACCCGCTCGCGGCGACGCCCTATCTCGAAACGCGAAGCCAGTTCCTGGAGACGGCGACGCGGCCGGCGAGCACCCACATTCAAATCGACAGCCTGCTTGCGCCGGGCGCGCTGGTGGGCATCCAGTTGATCGCGCTCGCCGCGGACGGCCGGGCCAAGAAAGGAATGCTGGTGGTGCCCGACATGACCGCCTCGCCCGGGCCGCCGTTCAAGCCCGCGCCGCACGCGGTCACCGCCGGCCCGTTCATCTTTGTCACCGGACAGGTGGCCCACGACTTCATCGGCGGCGGCCTGGAGCGCGGGACGGCGACCAATCCGGAGACCTGGTACGGCTCGGCGCTCAAGCTGCAGACCGAGTTCACGATCAAGCGCTGCCTGCAGATCCTCAAGGCGGCGGGCGCCGGGCTGGCCGACGTAGTGCGCGCCGACGTCTACCTGACGAACATGGGAGACATCTACGAGTTCGACCAGGTCTGGCGCAGGCATTTCCCGACGGATCCGCCCGCGCTGAGCTTCATGCCGACGCGGCGGCTGGCGCCGAAGTCCTGCATCATCGAGATCAACATGATCGCGCTCCTGCCCGGACACGGCATCCAGAAGCAGACCATCGTCGCAACGGCGCCGAAGCCGCAGCTGCATTACCCCCACGCAGTGCGCGCGGGCGACCTGGTGTTCATCTCGTCGCTTTGCGCATCCGACGGCGACGGCGGGATCGTCCCCGGGGCACGAGTCAACCCGGCGGCACCGTGGTTCGGTTCCACGGCGAAACGGCAGACCGAACACATCGTGGGGCAGCTGGAGGCCATTTGCCGTGCGGCGGGAACCTCTCTGAAGAACGTCGCGTGGACCCAGAACATGTTCGTGCGCCCGGAGGAGTTCGAGCCGTCGCGGGAAGCCTGGAGCCAGGCGTTCGGAGCGGATCTTCCGGCCAGCCTGGTCATCGGGGTCGAAGGGCCGCTGCTCGCCGGCGGCTGCACGCTGATGGTGGACGCCATCGCCCAGGGTGGATGATCGATGATCATCGGCTGGGATGTGCCCATCACCATGGACGACGGCCTGGTGCTGCGCGCGGATGTATTCAGGCCGGACGCCGGTTCCGCCGCCGGCGGTCGCTATCCCGCGATCCTCTCATACGGTCCCTACGGCAAGGGGCTCGCTTTCCAGGAGGGCTACAAGACCGCCTGGGAAATCATGGCCCGCGAGAATCCGGACGTGCTCGCCGGCTCGTCGAACCGTTACCAGAACTGGGAGGTAGTCGATCCCGAGAAGTGGGTGCCCGACGGCTACGTGTGCATCCGGGTCGACTCCCGCGGCGCCGGGCGCTCGCCGGGCTACCTGTGCCACAACGACGCCCGGGAGTCGCGGGACCTCTACCTGTGCATCGAGTGGGCGGCGGCGCAGCCCTGGTGCACCGGCAAGGTCGGCATGAACGGCATCTCCTACTACGCGAGCAACCAGTGGCGCGTCGCGGCGCTCAAGCCGCCGCACCTTGCGGCGATCTGCGCGTGGGAGGGCTGGAACGACGCCTACCGCGACGGCAACCGCCACGGCGGGATCATCTGCAGCTTCCGCAAGAACTGGCAGGACATGCAGGTGAAAACGGTGCAGCACGGCGTGGGCGAGCGCGGCAAGAAGAACCCGAACACCGGCGAGCTAGCATGCGGTCCGGAGACCCTTTCCGAGGCAGAGCTGGTGAACAACCGCGAGAACATGTGGCAGGAACTGCTCAAGCGGGAACTCGACGGCCCCTACTACCGGGAGCGCTCCGCCGATCTGTCCAAGGTCGAGGTGCCGCTGCTCAGCGCTGCCAACTGGGGCGGGCAGGGCCTGCACACCCGCGGCAATTTCGAGGGCTTCGTGCGAAGCAAGTCGGCGCATAAATGGCTGGAAGTGCATGGCGGTTCCCACTGGGCGCCGTTCTACACGGACTACGGGGTGAATCTGCAGAAGCGGTTCTTCGATTTCTTCCTGAAAGGCAAGGCCAACGGCTGGG
>VGIE01000371.1 GCA_016867955.1 Betaproteobacteria bacterium | reverse complement strand
ATGTGGAGAAAGGCCCCGCGTACGTTGATGTCACTGGCGCGGTCGCGGAAGAACAGCATCGCGGTTGCCGTGTTGATGACGACGCCGACCGCGGCGACGGCGATCACCACCATGCCCGCGACCTCGGCGGGCTGCTGCAACCGCCGGATGGCTTCCCAGGCGATCCCGCCGCACACAATCATCAGCAACAGCGAATTGGCGATTGCGGCCCAGATCGATGAGCCTCGCAGGCCGTAGGTGAAACGCGGCGTCGGCCGGCGGCGGGCCAGAACGCTGGCGCCCCAGGCGATCAGCAGGGCGAGCACATCGGACAGGTTGTGCCCGGCGTCTGCAAGCAGGGCCAGCGACCCCGATGCGATGCCGGCGACCGCCTCTATCAGCACAAAGCCCAGGTTCAGCGTAATGCCGATCGCGAACCGGCGCGGGTGACCCGGTGCTGGCGTCGCCGGGTGGCGAGCGGGGTCGTGCGGCCTGCCGTGCTCCTGGGGACCGTGGTCATGCTGGTAGGGTTGCATCGGGCGGCGCGTCGGGGCGGTCAGGAATCGGGTGCCGGGGGGCGCGGCGCGGCCTCGGTAACCGCCTCGCCGGTGCGGTTGCGCGCGTTGCGGGGACGGGCGTGGAACTCCGCCACCGTCCGGTCCAGCGCGGCTTCCAGTTCCCGCGGGAACAGATCCGACGTCGGCGCGGCGGGAAGGGTGCCCGACGGGCCCGCTTCGGCGCTGCCGAGCAGGCGCGAGCGCAGCGCGCGCTCGACGGCCTGCTCCAGGGTTCGGCGGGGGCGGCGCAATGCACGGCTTGTCATCGGATACCCGTGCGAAGCGGATGCAAGGGGCAGGTAATCCCCGGCATGCAGGCGGGCGTGCACCGTCGGTCGCGCGCACCGTTGTCAATCGTGTCATTTCTCCGGGTCACCTGCGCATTTTGACAGTTTGACTGGGTGGTGGGAATTCGGCAAAGTGCGTGCGCCTGAAGGGATCGCTCAAGGTGTCTGGGCGCATGCGGGGTGCACCGCTGATGTTGAAATGCGCTCCCGGGCCACGCATCGTTGTGCGAAGAATGATCGGAGGAACCATGTTCAAACGCATTCTGATTGCTTACAACGGATCACGCGATGGCAAGAGCGCGCTCCTGACCTGCGCGGAACTTGCTGCATTCACCCACGCGGACACCCATCTCCTCGCCGTCGCCGGAATGCCCTCCAGCATGTTCCTGACTGAAGGCTTCCTGCCGGAGGAGCTTCTCGAAGAGGAAAAAAAGCGCGCCCAGGAAGTGCTGGACGAGGGAATCACGCAGTTGAAGGAGAAGGGCTTCCTGGTGACCGGCCACCTCGCGGTCGGCGAGCCGGTGGAGGAGATATCCCGCCTCGCCGGAGAGTTGAAGGCCGACCTGATCATCGTCGGGCACTCGCAACGGGCTTCGCTGGCAAGCCGCTGGTGGCGGGGCTCGGTCGGGAAGACCCTGCTGGATAACGCGCCCTGCAGCATCCTCATCGCCCATACTCGGGAAGACAGCAGGTAGTCGCGGCGGGCAACGCGGCTCCACGCCCCGGTAGCCGCCCTTTCGATGGCAGGCCAGTGACGGCGGCGCAACGTCGCCCGTGCCGCAGCCGTTTTTTTTCGGGATTTGCTCAACCGTTTCCGCATTCGTTCGTTATCCTCTGCAGGACAACGCATGTGGGGACATCATGTTTCGGCTCTGGCGGCTCTGGTTCAGGCGTGAAAATGAAGTGGCGACGTACGTGCCGGAGGTACTTGAATCGGGCTGGGTGCCACCGCTGCCCTCCGCTGTGGCCGACATGCCTGCGAGGCCGGCGGATGCCGGCGCCACTGCACCTGTGAATTCGGCAGGGGCCGATGCCGAGGCGCCCGAGCTGCTCGAGCGTTTCTACGTCAATCAGGGCTGTTGAGGCCGCACACGCGCCTGGCGCCGCGCAGCGCAACACCGCCGGGATGTCGTACTCGCGCCCCGGGCTGCGCGTGGAGTTGCGCACGCATTGCTGCGATCCGGAGGCGCATCGGGTAATCGCTGGCGGGGCATTGCGCAGATGCGCGTTCGCGCCAAGGGTATGCGCGGCGTTGGCAATACTGGGTTCAAGGCGCTGCGGGGCTATAATCTGCCTGCCGCCATGATGCGCATCCGTCCGCAAATCTCCCTCCGGCTCAACGCCTTCCCGACCCGATTCGGCGTCGGGTTGGCAGCCCTGCTCATGGCGGCCGGGCCGGCGGGGCATCTGCTGGTCGCCGACGCGCACGGCCAGACTCCGGCGCGTCGTACTCAGCCCGCGGTGAAGCCCGCCCCCGCGAAGCCGGCAGCACCGGCACCGGCGGAGGCACAGACACAGCAGGTTGATGACCGGCGCTGGCGCGCGCTGGCCGATCAGGCGGAGGACCTGATGGAGAAGGGGGACTTCCCGGGCGGCGAGCGCATCGGACAGAAAGTCGTCGAAGAAGCGCGCCTTCTGTTTGGCGAGAACCACCTCAACATGGCGGCCAGCCTCTCCATTCTGGGTGGCAGCCGGCTCAAGCAGGGCAAGTACCCGGAGGCCGAGACCGCATTCCGCCAGGCGCTGGCCATCTATGAGGTGCGTTCCGGCGCTGATACGGTCAGCACGGCCTCTGCCCTGAACAATCTCGCCCTGGTACTGGGGCGCCGTGGCGACTACGCCGGTGCCGAGGGCCTGCTGCGGCGCTCGCACCGCATCCTCGACAAGGCGCTGGGTCCCAACAATGCGGACACGGCGACCACGCTGTCCAACCTGGGCCGCGTGCTCGACAGCCAAGGCAAATTCGGCGCGGGCAGCGCGCTGGTGGCCGCCGGCAAGCCGCCAGCTTCGGGCTCGGGGGACCCCATGCACGACAACCCGCAGCTTCTGGTTGCCCAGGCCGAAGCGCTGGTCTCGCGCGGCGACTACGGGCAGGCGGAAACCCTGCATGACCGGGTCGTCGCCATCTACGAGAGGACGCTGGGCCCGACTCATCCTCTGACCGCGACCGGGTTGTCGAACCTTGGCAATGTGCGCTACCTGCAGGGCAAGTTCGCCGAGGCCGAGGCAGTGCACCGGCGTGCTCTGGCGATTCGCGAGAAGGTACTGGGGCCCGAGCATCCGGACACGGCCACCAGCCTCAATAACCTGGCCAATATTCAGTTCGAGCAGGGCAAGGACGTGCGCGCCTCGGCTACCGAGCAGCGCGCTCGCGAACGCATCGGCCAGCGCGTGCAATCGGTCAGCGAAGTGGGAGGCCTG
>VGIE01000370.1 GCA_016867955.1 Betaproteobacteria bacterium | reverse complement strand
GCGACGACCAGGACATCGAGATCGCCCTGCGCGCCTTCGACGAGCTGGCCGATGCCTACCAGGCCTCGGTGGTGCAGCCGCAGCCGCTGTTCCGCCGCCGACTGGCAGGAGCGCAGTAATGAGCCAAGCCGCCGCCGATCGAACTGCCACGCCTACGCGCGGTGAGACGCTGGCGGCGAAAGTTGCCGTGCTGGAAGCTCTGCTGGCGCGCATTGCGGCCGGGTTCAACCCCGCCGTGCTGGCCTCCAGTCTGTCCATTGAGGACATGGTCGTGACGGATGCCATCCTGCGCACCAAGGCACGCATCGATATCTTCACCCTCGACACGGGCCGCATGCATGCCGACACACTGGCCATGATCGATGCCATCGAGCGCAGGTACGGCCATGCGCTGCAGGTGTTTCGCCCCGAAGCTGGAGCCGTCACCCAGTACATCACCGTCCACGGGCGCGACGGCTTCTACCGGAGCGTCGATCTGCGCAAGCGCTGCTGCGAGATCCGCAAGGTGGAGCCGCTCAGGCGCGCACTGGCCGGCCGCAAGGCCTGGCTCACCGGCATGCGCCGCGAGCAGGCCGTGATACGCGCCGAGCTGCCGGTGCAGGCCTTCGACGCCGCCAACGGCATGGAAAAATTCAACCCGCTGGCCGACTGGAGCGAGGGCGAGGTCTGGACCTACATCAAGGCCCATGCAGTCCCCTACAATGCCCTTTACGAACAGGGCTACCGCTCCATCGGCTGCGCGCCCTGCTCGCGCCCGGTGGTCGCGGGCGAGGAGGTGCGCGCCGGCCGCTGGTGGTGGGAACTACCCGTGTCAAAGGAATGCGGCCTGCACATCGGGCCGGAAGGCACACTGCAACGCGCAAGGACCGCAACATCATGAACGCACAACTTGCACCCTCGCCTGTCACCGGCACCGCGCCCCCCGCGCTGCCGCTGCGCAGCCACCTCGACTGGCTGGAATCGGAGGCCATCCACATCCTGCGCGAAGTGGCGGGCGAATGCGCCAACCCGGTGCTGCTCTTCTCTGGCGGCAAGGACTCCACCGTGCTGCTGCGCCTCGCCGAGAAGGCCTTCCGGCCGGGCAGGTTCCCCTTCCCGCTGCTGCACATCGACACCGGCCACAACTTCGATGAGGTCATCGCCTTCCGCGACGCCCGCGCTGCTGAACTGGGCGAGCGCCTGCTGGTGCGCTTGGTGGAAGACTCGATGGGACGCGGCACGGTGCGCCCGCACAAGGAGACCGACAGCCGCAATGCCGCGCAGTCGGTGACGCTGCTCGAAGCGATCGAGGAATTCGGCTTCGACGCCGCCATCGGCGGCGCCCGGCGCGACGAGGAAAAGGCGCGCGCCAAGGAGCGGGTGTTTTCGTTCCGCGACGAGTTCGGCCAATGGGACCCGAAGAACCAGCGCCCGGAACTGTGGAACCTCTACAACACCCGCGTCCACAAGGGTGAGCACATGCGCGTGTTCCCCATCAGCAACTGGACCGAGCTGGATGTATGGCAATACATCGAACGCGAGGGTATTGCCGTGCCTTCCATCTACTTCAGCCACAGGCGCCCGGTGATCCGCCGGAGCGGGCTGCTGGTACCGGTGACGCGCCTCACCCCGCCGGACGAAGGCGAGACGGTGGAGGAAATGGCCGTGCGCTTTCGCACCGTGGGCGACATCAGCTGCACTTGCCCGGTGGAGTCCACGGCAGCGACCACCGCCGAGATCATCGCCGAAACCGTGCTGACGACCGTCACCGAGCGCGGCGCCACGCGCATGGACGACCAGACTTCCGACGCATCCATGGAGCGGCGCAAGAAGGAAGGCTATTTCTAGCTATTCCAAGGACATAATATGAGCGTCATGGGCGAAATCCAGCGCAACTCCACGCACGCCGGGGACGACCTCGGCGTATTGCGCTTCATTACCGCGGGCAGCGTGGACGACGGCAAGAGCACGCTGATCGGCCGGCTGCTGCACGACACCAAGACCATCCTCGAGGACCAGCTCGCCGCGGTCAAGCGCGCCTCGCGCAGGCGCGGCCATGAGGAAATCGACCTGTCACTGCTCACCGACGGCCTGGAGGCCGAGCGAGAGCAGGGCATCACCATCGACGTGGCCTACCGCTACTTCGCCACGCCGCGGCGCAAGTTCATCATCGCCGACACCCCCGGCCACGAGCAGTACACGCGCAACATGGTCACGGGGGCGTCGACTGCCGACGTCGCCATCATCCTGATCGACGCGCGCAAGGGCGTGCTGACACAGACGCGCCGCCATACCTGCATCGCCCACCTGCTGGGCGTGCGCCACATCGTCGTCGCCATCAACAAGATGGACCTGGTCGACCACGCCCAGCCGGTGTTTGACCGCATCCGCGCCGATTTCCTCGCCCTTGCCGGAGGCCTAGGCATCCCCGACCTGCGTTTCATCCCGATGTCGGCGCTGCGCGGCGACATGGTGGTCGAGCGCGGGCTCGTCGCGCGTGAACAGCGCCTGGACTGGTATGCGGGCGAAACGCTGTTACAGGTGCTGGAAGGCATCAATATCGCCGATGAAAGCGATGCCCTGCCGGCGCGCTTCCCGGTGCAATTGGTGGTCAGGCCCGGCACCAGCACGGATTTCCGCGGCTACGCGGGGCGCCTGGAATCCGGTGTGCTGCGGGTCGGCGAGGAAGTCGTCGCCCTGCCCTCGGGGCGCCGCACCACCATCAAGGAAATCGCCCTGCTCGACCGCCAGCTGCCGCTGGCCGTGGCCGGCGATTCGGTCACGCTGGTGCTGGCCGACGAAATCGACCTTTCGCGCGGCGACGTCATCGCCACCGCCGCCACGCCGCCGCGCGCCGCCAGGAGCATCGATGCGCGCATTTGCTGGCTGGCCGCGGAGGCGCCGAATGCCGCCGGCCGCTTCGTGCTCAAGCACACCTCGCGCAGCGTCAGGGCCAGACTGGCGAGGATCAACGACCGCATCGACATCAACAGCTTCGAGCGACAGCCGACGCCGGCGGCGCTGGCCATGAACGACATCGCGCACGCCACGCTCAACCTAGCCAAACCCATCTTCGTCGACCCCTATGCGAGCAACCGCATCACCGGTGCCTTCATCCTGATCGACGAGGCGACCAACCAGACAGTCGCCGCCGGGATGATCGAGGCCTGATCCAGCCATGGAACCCGAGTCCGGCAAGGTCTATCTCGTCGGTGCCGGCCCCGGTGCGGCGGATTGCGATCGCGTACAAGGAGGCTCCGCCCCCTTGTATATCCCCCGA
>VGIE01000369.1 GCA_016867955.1 Betaproteobacteria bacterium | reverse complement strand
ACCGCGCGTTCCTCGACAACGTGGTTACACAGACCATTGCGGCTGAGCCGTGCAGCGAGGGGCGCTGGAAGGAATAAGCCGGCGGCTATGTGGACTGGCAGCGCGCCTCGCGCGCTGGCGTGGAGGCACGGCGCAACCCCGTGTCGAGCGCGGTCGGTGCAGGGGGCGCGGCGGGCGCTGCGCGGGCCGGCAGGCCGCCCGTTGCTGTGGGTGTTCCTGCGGCGGTGCCCGCGCGCAAGCCCACCAAGGCCAAGCTCAGCTACAAGGACGCGCGCGAGCTGGCGATGCTGCCCGACCGTATCCAGGCGCTCGAGACCGAGCAGGCGGCCATCGCTGAGCGCGTCGCCGACGGCAGCCTCTACGCCTCGGCACTGGAGGAAGCCAAGGCGTTGCACGCGCGGCTGGAGGCCATCGACGCCGAACTGACGCTGTCGCTGCAGCGCTGGGAAGAACTCGAGGCAAGACAGGTGCAGGGCGGCTGATGCCGCGTGGCGAGGCGAACGCCTTTCAGCGCCCTGCGTGACGCGGTGCGCGCCAGTTCCTGCGGATCGCCAGGCAGGACGAGCCCACGCCGGCCGCCAGCAGCCAGAACACGGGCCCCACGCCGATGGCGGCCGTGATCGTGCCGGACAGCAGCGGCACGCCGGTGAACGACACATTCATCAGGGTGATGCGCAGTCCCAGCAATTCGCCCAGGCGTTCAGGCGGCGCATGTTCATAGATCAGCGACAGCGTCATCGGCCCGCTGAGTCCCAGCCCGATACCGAGCACGATCCCCAGTGCCATCAGCGCGGCAAAGCCGCGGAAGAACGGAAAGGCCGCCAGGCAGAGGCAGGCACTGGCCAACGACAGCAGCAGCACCTGCCAGGGCGTCATGCGCCGCACGAACACCGGCAGCACGCTGCGGATCAGCACTGTGGTCAGCGAAAACCCGCTCATCACCAGTCCGATGGCCGAAGCCGACATGCCGAGCTCCGAGCCATAGATGGGCATCAGGAACACGTACAGGCTCCAGGCCACCTGCGAGCAGATGTTGGCGATGAAGATATGCCGCATGCCGCTGCGTTCCACCACGTCGAGCACCCCGCCGCATGGGGCATCGGCGGGGAGCCCTGGGCGGCGCCTGCGCTCCAGGAAACGCAGCGTGCCCGTGCCGAGGATGGCAATCGGCAGCAAGGGCAGCAGCGCGAGCAGCAGAAAGGTGTTGGCATGTCCCCAGGCGTCGATGGAAAATCCCGCAACCAGCGGCGCGAGCAGGATGGCAATCGAGTAGCCGGTCGAGGAGACACCGACATTGCGGACATGCTCGCCCGACGCGCCCAGCTGCCCGAGCAGGCGGCTCGCCGCTATGAAGGACGCGTTGTAGAAGGTGCCGACCACGGTGCTGGTGATGAGAAGGGTGACGATGTTGCCCTGGAAAAACGGGGGTGAGCAACCGGCGATCATCATCACGGCGCAGGACAGCATGGGCCCGCGCGCGCCGACACGATCGACCCAGCGGCCGATGACCAGCGAAGTGATCGCCGGCAGCAGCGAGAACATGGCGCCCAGCGCGCCAATGATCGCCGGCGAGATATCGAGCTCGATCGCATAGAGCGTGACGGCAAAGCGCGCACCGTCGTGCGCGAGATGGCCGGTCGACGCGATCAGGACCAGCAGGTAGAGCGGGTTCAGGGATTTCATCGCGCGCGCCACAGCGGGCGGGCACGCCGCGCATGCCATTGCCGTCGCGCCACGATACAGCTGCCGATCAGCAGCGTCGAGATGACCCAGAACACCGGCGCGATGCCGATCAGCACGCCCAGCGACCCGGCGACCAGCGGCACGCCCGTCAGGATGGCGTTGACCATGGTCATGCGCAGCCCGAGCACCTCGCCGATGCGATCGGGCGGCGCGCCCTCCGAGAGCAGCGACAGGATGATCGGCGAGGACAGGCCGAGGCTTGCGCCTAGGACGATGCCCATCGGCAGCAGGATCCAGACATTGACGATGAAGGGCAGGGCCAGCAGCATCAAGCCCGAAGCGCCCAGTGCCACCAGAATGAGCTGCCAGGGAGGCACCAGGAGGGCCAGCAGCGGCGCCACCAGGCGCACCACGGCCATGGAGAGCGAGAAACTGCCCATCAGAGCGCCGATCCACGTGGCCGACAGCCCGCGCTGCACGCCGTACAAAGGAATCAGGAACAGGTATAGAAGGATGCTAGTCGAGCAGGCAAAGGCGATGCTGTAGACCCAGCGCAGTGGCGGGATGCGCAGCAGCTCAAACGTGCTGCGGCGCGCCGTGGCGCCCGCTGATGGTCCCCTGCCCGCATCCGCGGTGATTTCGGTGGCAGAGACCGCGACCCGGCCGCCTGCGGCCCCGGTGCGCCCGCGCAGGCCACCCAAGCCGATGTACAGCGCGGGAGCCAGGCCCAGCAGCGCGAGCACGAGGAACGTCGTCGCAAAGCCGAAACGGTCAATACCGGCGCCCACGGCCAGGGGGCTGAGGAACATGCCCAGCGAGTTGGCGGTGGTGAGCACGCTGAAGTTGCGCACACGTGCCCCAGGCGCCGGGTCGCGGGCGAGGACCTGAAGCGTGGTGACGAAGAACACATTGGCGAAAGTTCCCACCAGGAGGCTCACCAGGAACAAGGCGGCGAGTTCGCGCCACGCCACGGCAATGGCCGCGCCGGCGGCGACAATCAGCGCCGAGTACAGCATCGGCCGGGCGGCGCCGGTACGATCTACCCAGCGTCCGGAGGCGACCGAAGTGAGCGCGGGCAGCACGGAGAACAGCGATCCAAGCACCCCGACCACCATCGGCGAGGCCTGCAGATGCAGCGCATTGAGCATGATGGCCAGGCGCGTTCCTTCGCCGACAATGAGACAGCAGGTGTTGAGCAGGATGTACAGGTGGGAGGATTTCACGCGCTTTGCCGTCAGACTGCAGCGGCAGCGACACGCCTTGCTGCGCCAAGGCGGGCGCGGCATATGCGATTGCCCTGCGGATGGAGCCCATTATATGCTCGGGACTCTTGGCGTCCGAACAACAGCCGGTTGACGCGGCGTGCAGCGACCATTCAGGCGGCGCGATAGAAACGAGGAGACATGCAATGACTCAACATTCCACGAAGTAATCATTACGATCGGCGCTTGTCGCGACAGCGCTGCTGTTTCCGGGGGTAGTGCTGGCACAGGCGCAAGCCGAGCTGGATGCCCTGATCAAGGCGGCCAAGGCCGAGGGCGAGGTGAATTTCTACTCCGGGGCGACGGAGAACGTCGCCAAGCG
>VGIE01000368.1 GCA_016867955.1 Betaproteobacteria bacterium | reverse complement strand
TGCGCGCAACACGATAGTTCCGCAGCATCTGCGAGCTCACGGAATCCAGCCTGCCGACATGGCGCGCCGGCGGCGACTTCCGCCATTCTGCAATGGTCTCTTACAAATTTCCGGCTGCCGCGTGTCATCGCCGCTAACCTTGCGGCGTTATTGGACTCAGGTGACCGCCGCCGATCCGGCGCCGGCATGACTCTGGAGATGAACATGAAACTGAAAGCGCTGGTAGCCGCCACCCTCTTTGCCTTCACAGGCAGCACGCTTGGCCAGGCACCTGCCGCCAAGCCCGATGCGCCGGCCACCAAGGCCCCCCGGCTGCAGCAGCAAAGCAGGAGCGCATGAGCGAACACAAGGACAGGATGCACAAGGCCACGCCGGAAGAGCGCGCCAAGCGCCAGGCCGAGCGCGCGGAAAAGCGCAAGGCCCGGATGGAAGCGCGGAAGGAAGGAAACAAGGGTGAACACAAGGCGGCTCACAAGGCGGCACACAAGGCTGAACAGGCTGCCAAGCCTGCCACGCCGGCCGCACCCGCAACCCCTGCAACGCCCGCAGCGCCGGCCAAGAAGTAGCAGCATTCGGCAGGTTTGCCGCAAGGCGCCCTGACCGGCGTGCGCGAGGGGATGATTCCCCTCTCATTGTCAGGCACTCGGAGACGCCATTCCCGAATCGCCGATCTTTTGAAGGAAGTGGACTGGCTCGCAACATCCAGTCTCCTAGATCCAGTCCGAATGATCAGAAACAACCTTTTGGGCCATCTCACCTAGGCCCGCGGCGACGCCGCGGATTCGCGGAAGGATTCCAGCTGCGCCATCACCACGCCGCCGATGATCAGCGCGCCGCCCGCGGCATGATACGGCTCCACTGTCTCGCCGATCAGCGCAACGGCAAGCGCCGCGGTGACCGGCGGCGAGAGGTTGGTGAAGATGCCGCTCGTCACCGGTCCCACGACCTGCACCGATTTCATCCACAAGAATGGAATCGCGGCCGAACCAACGAGACCGGCGAAGAGCACCAGCGGGCCATTGACCCAGTCGAGCGCTGTGGCCGTGCCGATCATCGGCCCCGGCGCGGTGATCAGCAGTGCGAGCAGCGCCTGCGCGAAGAACAGGGGACGCGCAGCGATCGGCAGCTTCCACAGGCGAAGCAGCACGCCATAGAGCGAGTAGCTCACCACGCCGATCAGCACGTAGATGTCACTACAGTCCGGGGCGCGCGAGAAGACCGCGACGGGATCGCCCTTCTGCACCAGCACGATCACCCCGAACAGCGACAGCGCGCAGCCCAGCAGCACGATGGCGCCCGGGCGGTAGCCCAGCAGCAGCGCTGCCCAGCCGATGGAGACCAGCGGGACCAGTGCGCCGATGATTGCCATGTTGGTCGCGGTGGTAGACTTTGCGGCGACGTAGACCAGCCCCTGGTAGACCACCATGCCGAGGACGGCGAGCACGGCGATGCGCCCGAGCCGGGCGTGGATCTGCGGCCATTCGCGCACGAAACCGCCGGCCAGCATCGGCGTGAGCACGAGCACGGCCACGACCCAGCGATAGGATGCAATGGCCTCCGGCGAGATCACGCTCGCGGACATCTTCGACACGACGGTGTGCGCGCCCTGCAACATGACGCAGGCCAGCGGAATCAGCAGGGTCCAGCGCCCACCCCACATTCTCGTCTCTCCTTGCGTTCTCCCGGGACACCGGGAAGGGGTGCTGCAAACCGAGCGGCACCTCGCGAACGAATCCGGGACCGGGGACACCTGGCACGAGGAAGCGGAGCCTTCCCTGCTCGCCGGATGAGGCGCTGGGTGAAGGCGGGGCCATTTTGCCATGCGCAGTGGGGTTGCAACCTGCCGTTGGACAATAAGAACCCTCCGATACTGTCGCCGCGTCCGGCGATTCGGACTGGGTGGCTGATGGGGTCCATGGCGACGAGGTCCAGATTCGCGATCTCCAGTGCCTGATCGAGTCGCTCGGCGGCGGCAAGCCGGTGCTCATCGGCGCGCCGATGGGCGGTGCGGTGAGCCTCGGCGCGGTTGGCGGCGGCCATGTCGACGCTCGAGCGCTGGCGCTGGTGGACGTCGGGCCGGTGATCGAAAGGGAGGTCGCCGACAGGGTGCGGGCGTTCATGGAACAGCGCCCGGACGGGTTCGACACGCTGGACGAAGTGGCCGAGGCCATCGCCAAGAACGTGCGCATTGCCCCCAACGGAAGAGATGCCTGGCACTGGGACCCCAAGCGGCTGCACGTGGCCCGCAATGTCACGCAGCGCGAGGCGCGGCTGCGCGAATGTTCCCGCAACCTGAGACTGCCGACCCTGCTGATGCGCGGCGGGCTGTCGGATGTGCTCAGCGAGGCGGGCGCGCGGACGTTCCTTGAATTGTGCCCGCACTGCGAACACGTCAATGTCGGCGACGCTGCGCACATGGTGGCGGGCGATTACAACGACGTGTTTGCCGACGCGGCGATCGATTTCCTGTCTCGCGTGGAGCCGGCGCGGGACTCCGGATGACCCCGCCGGGGCGCGGCTTGGCGCTGGTTTATGTCAGTAAATAATGACTAAAGATAGAACCAGCGCGATATTCTATTTAGAATTGTTAGTATAGCAGCCATTGGATGCTACTGGCACCGTCGACCCGAGATGATCCCCGCTCACCGTGGTTTTGGCGGCCGGGTCATTTCGGCTCGATGCCCACCGCGCGGCCGAACACCACGTAGAACCTGGCCAGATCCGCAAAGCGCCTGGCGACGACATCAGGCGGTTCGTTGAGGGTCTCCAGCTGCATCTTGGCCAGCGACGCCCTCACGTCCGGTTCCTGCAGTGCCGACCGCGTGCTGGCCACCAGCCGCTCGATGGCTCCGGAGGGCGTGCCGGCGCGCACGCCAAGCCCGTAGCTCGGCCCGCGCAGCTGCGGAAAACCCAGTTCGGTGAAGGTCGGCGCATCCGGATAGGCCGGCAGGCGCGGGTTGCCCGTGGCGGCAAGCACGCGCACCCGGTCACCCACGGCTGCCAGGGAAGCCTCCCCGGTCAGTCCGACATCGATCTCGCCCGCCACGATGGCCTGCAGGAAGCGCGCGCCGCTGGGGTAGGGAATGTGCACCATGTCGAGCGACAGTTCCTTCATCAGGACCAGCACGGGGAATCGCACCTGAATGGCCGATGACCCGTAGTTGACCTTGCCGGGATTCGCCTTGACGTAGCTCACCAGTTGCGCAAAGGTTTTCCAGGGCGCGCCCGCCGGCGACCTGAGGACGTAGCGTCCTTCGGCAATTCCGA
>VGIE01000367.1 GCA_016867955.1 Betaproteobacteria bacterium | reverse complement strand
CGTGCCTGCGCGGCCACCCATCTCCCACATGGCGTAGAGGATGCGCGACTGCACCGGTTTCTGCCCGTCGGCCACGCGCGGCAGCGCGCGATCCTTCACCGTGGCGATGGCGTACTGCAGGTACTGGGTGGAGGCGTAGCGACCGAGCGGCAGCGCGTCGCCGTACTCGCCCGAGATCGGCGCGAAGCGCCCCGGAGGCATGCCGCCGCCGCCATCGCCACCGCCGTTGCCGTTGCTTCCCTTGCCACCCGAGGCCGGCGATACTGTCGCGACCACACTGGTCGCGCCCGCCGCGGCAGCAGCCACGGCCGGCGGCGCTACCGCTACCGGCGCGACAATACCCTCGAATAGATCGTTCTGATTGCCCACTTGCTTCCTTGCCATATCAGTATTCCGCCGTTTGGTACAGTGCCAAAAGGCAGGTTCGCTTCAATTCGTCAGGGAATATCCGGGTCTAGCAGCTTGCCGCAGGCCTCCAATTTCGAATCGAACAAGGGGGCTCCACCCCCTCGTAGATCCGCGGACTTCAGGTGAATCAATCCCGTGGCTGGCAGTGCTCCGGTCATGAGATGTCCGCGTCGATGAGGTTGCCGTAAGTCTCCATCCACTCTCGTCGCTGCGACGCATTCTCCTTCGCCATCATCATCTCGAAGACGCTGGAATCGGTTTCGCGCGATGCGGCGCCATCGGGCTCCACGAACACCGGCAGCATGCGCCGGGTGTCCGGGTTGAGCGTGGTTTCCCACAGTTGCTCTGGGCTCATTTCGCCCAGCCCCTTGAAGCGGCTCACCGTCCAGCTGCCCGCCTTCGCGCCCTCGTCGCCGAGCTTGTGCTGGATGGCGTCGAGTTCGGCCTGGTCGAGGGCATAGAGCTTCCTCGAAGGGCGGCCCTTGCCTGCGCCAGGCACATCGATGCGGAACAGCGGAGGCTGCGCCACGTACACGCGCCCCGCCTCGATCAGCCTGGGAAAATGGCGGAAGAACAGCGTCAGCAGCAGCACCTGGATGTGTGACCCGTCGACGTCGGCGTCGGCCAGGATGACGATCTTGTGATAGCGCAGGCCGGTCAGGTCGGCCGCGTCGCCGGAACGGTGCGGGTCGACGCCGATGGCCAGCGCGATGGCCTCGATTTCCTTGTTGGCGTACAGCGTCTCGGGCTGGTCCTGCCAGGTGTTCTTGGGCTTGCCTTTCAGCGGCAGCACGGCCTGGAATTCCTTGTCGCGCGCCTGCTTGGCCGAGCCGCCCGCCGAATCCCCCTCGACGATGAACAGTTCGTTGCGCTCCGGGTCATCGGACGCACAATCGGTGAGTTTGCCCGGCAGCACTGCCACGCCGCCCGACTTGCGCCGCTCGATCTTCTGCGCGGCGCGCGTGCGTGCCAGCGCCTGTCGGATGCACAGCTCTGCGATCTTCTTGCCCTCGTCCACGTGCTGCGACAGCCATAGCTCGAAGGGGTCACGCACCATCTGCGCGATCAGCTTCACCGCATCGCGCGAGATCAGCTCGTTCTTCACCTGGCCCTTGAATTGCGGGTCGAGCATCTTCACCGACAGCACGTAGGACACCCGCGACCAGACGTCCTCGGGCACCAGCTTCAGGCCGCGCTGGCCCATCTCGTGGTGCTCGATGAAGTTGCGGATCGCCGCATGGGCGCCCTCGCGCAGGCCAGAGACATGCGTGCCGCCTTGCCGCGTCGGAATCATGTTGACATAGGCCTCGGACACGACCTCGCCCTCGGCCGTCCAGGCCATGGCCCACAGCGCGCCCTCGCCTTCGGCAAAGCTGTCGGACTCCGACTGCGCCGTGATGTAGCGCTCGCCCGTGAAGGTATCCGCCACCGGTGCAAGACCCTCGATTGCGCTGGCAAAGTAGCCGCGGATGCCGTCCGGAAAATGCCAGGTCTGGGTTTCGAACTTGCCGCCCTTTTCGATGCCCAGCGTGAAGCGCACGCCCGGCAGCAGCATCGCCTTGGCGCGCAGCAACGCGGCGATGTCGGCCACCACGATCTTCGGCGAGTCGAAGTATTTCGGGTCAGGCCAGAAGCGGATCGTCGTGCCGGACTCCTTTGGCCCGACCGCCTTCAGCTTCTTCAGCGGGTCCTTGAGCTTGCCGTTGTCGACGAACACCAACCGGTGCAGCGCGCCGTCGCGCTTGACGTCCACCTCCAGCCGCGTGGAGAGGGCGTTCGGCACACAGATGCCCACGCCGTGCAGTCCGCCGGCAATGCGATACACGGCATCGGCGTCAGTCTTCCGGAACTTGCCGCCCGAATGCAGAGTGGTGAAGATCACCTGGACTGCCGGCACCTTCTTCTTCGGATGGATGTCCACCGGAATGCCGCGCCCGTCGTCTTCGACCGACGCCGAACCATCCGCATACAGGGTTACGATGACATTGCGCGCAAAGCCCGCCAGGCCCTCATCCGAGGCGTTGTCGATGATCTCCACCAGCGCATGATTCGGGTTGGCCGGGTCGGTATACATGCCCGGGCGGTGCAGGATGGGCGAAAGGTCCTCGAGGATCTCGATGTCCTCTGCACTGTATCCCCTAGATTTAGTTGCCATTTCAGTCTTCGCCCCCATTAGTGGGGGATGGTTTCGGTGCGGTAATGATACCCCCGTTTCGCCGCGCCCCCAACTGGGACCGATACAGGCCACGGCAATGGTCATTGCCGGACGCAATGACCCGCAATCGCGGGCCGGCCTCGCACAGCGTCAGCCGGCGTCGCCAGCTGCCGGGCGTTGCAGACCGGGCCTTGCATGGTCCGGCCCAACGACTCGACGGGCGCCAGGAAGCGCAGCAACGGCAGTGGAATCTCGGCGGGCGGACCTGCAGATGACGGAGTGCGACCTCCAGGACCACCTCATGGGCCGCGGCCGGAGCAACGGACAGCCTGTCGTCGCGCCCACCTGCCCGCGCGTCGGGCGTATGCTGGGCGCCGGGCCCAAGCTCAGCCCCGACGATCTGGTCGGCCTGATTCTGCCCCTCAAGCCGCGAATCGCAATCGATTGCGACTTATTCCCATTTCGTGGCCGATGTCGTCGACGATCACGACTTAGTCAGGGAAAAGGCGTTCGAGATTGCGCGCCAGGCGGCTCGATCACTACATCGCCGCATTGATCCGGCAAAGCGCCTTGTAGGCCGATCTTTCCCCCGCCGCGCTGTTGTCCGAATAATTATGCTCCAGCTCCACCAGCCCGCGATAACGCACGTCGCGCAGCTTGCGAAAGAAGTTCACGAAGTTGATCTCGCCCTGCCCCGGCTCCATCC
>VGIE01000366.1 GCA_016867955.1 Betaproteobacteria bacterium | reverse complement strand
AGTTTGCTGCCGGGCGCGGCAGGCGATGCGGACGCAGTTGGTCCGCCCGGTGTTGGCGCTGCCGGTGCGGCAGGCCGTGGCGCGGCTGCAGCCGTTGCAGCCGCCGGCGGCGCGGGCGCAGTAGCGGCCGCGGCGTCAACCGGCGTGGCACCGACGGGCTGCGAGAACAGGCGTTCGAGGTCGGCGACGATGGTCGCGCTGTCCACCGCGGCACGGCCCTGGTAGCGCAGCAGGATGCGCGCGGGCAGATCGAGCAGTCGCGGCTCGGGCTGGCGCATGTTGGCGGCCACGTTGAGCAAAGGGATCAGGTGATTGTTCTTCCAGCCGCCATCGGCACGCTCGACAGCGTCGATGATGGCCTGCTGCGCCTTGGCGATGCCCGACAGCAATTCGGCGAGTTGTTCATTGTTGACGGACATCGACGGCCTCGCGTGGAGAATGGTCTGGATACAGCATACCATCGCCGCCATCAGGATTGATTGATGATCATATTGACAGTTTTATGGCATATTCGAAGCTGACTATTATGTTGAACTGATAATAATACTCGGGCCTGATGCGGCCCGGCAGGGCGCGTGCGCCGCCGGCGGCACGCGCGCCGGGGCCAGGCTCTCCGTGCCGTATAATTTGTTCAGGGTGGCGCCGGCACGCGCCCGTCGCATTTGTCACTTCAGGAGGGTTGCATGAAGATCAAGGTGGACCGCAAGGTTTGTGCAGGGCACGCGCTGTGCGCGGCCAAGGCGCCCGATGTCTACACGCTGGATGATGATGGCTACTGCAATTCCGATGGCCAGACGGTGCCCGCCGGCAAGGACGAGCAGGCCAGGTTCGGGGCCGCGTATTGCCCGGAACGCGCCATCACGCTGTTCGACGAGAGCGGGAAGGAAGTTCGCTGAGTCCTGCCAAGAGAGCGGTGAAGGCAGTGCCCGATGGCCTGTTCTGTGGCCTGTGACCAGCCTGGTAACCGGAGGAGAATTGATCATGGCAGCTGTTGCATCAGCGATACCGCCAAGCATTCCGGCACATGTCCCGAAGTCGCTGGTCTTTGACTTCGACCACTTCACCGCGCCCGAGACGAAAAGCGAGCCGCATCGCCGGGTGAGCCAGCTGTTGCACAAGAATGCGCCTGATGTGTTCTACACGCCGCGCAATGGCGGCTACTGGATCGTGACGCGCGCAGAGGTTGCGGTGGACATGCTGCGCCAGGTGGAGAGTTTCTCCAGCAGCCCGCAATTCAACCACTTCAAGGCCTTCAATCCGCCAATGTTGCCGGTGCAGGCCGACCCGCCTGAGCACACCGAGTATCGTCGCATCCTCAACCCGAAGTTCGCGCCCGGTCCGGTAGGCAAACTGGAGGTGTATGTACGGCAGTTGGCGCGAACTATCATTGACGATGTTTATCCGCGTGGCCGCTGCGATTTCATTGAGGAGGTTGCCGAGCGCTTCCCGGTGACGATTTTCCTGAAGATTGCCGGCGCGCCGCTGAGCGATCGGGCGCGACTGGTCAGCATCGCGGTGAAGTACACGCGCAGCCCGACCTTCGAGGAGCGGCAGGAAGCGATCTCCGACATGGCGGCCTATCTGCGCGAGAAGTTCAGGGAGCGAGCCAATGCGCCCAAAGATGACCTGCTGACGCAGATCGTGCAGGCGCGCATTCCGGACCGCGAGCTGACCGAAACCGAGAAGGAAGGCCTTGGCGTGCTGCTGTTTTTCGGCGGGCTGGACACGGTGAAGTCGGTGTTGTCCTTCGTGGTCAGCTACCTGGCGCAGCATCCCGAGGACTACAAGCAACTGGTCGACAATCCGGCCCTCATCAAGTCGGCGATGGAAGAACTGATGCGTGTCAGCGGCGTGTCGACGCCGGAGCGCGGCGTGACGCACGACCTGGAATACCGGGGAATTTCGTTCAAGAAGGGCGACCGCATCGTGTTCCTCACCCAGCTCTGGGGCGTGGATGACCAGCAAATCCCGAATCCTTACCAGGTCGACTTCAGCAGGGAAGTGAGCCAACACTACTCCTTCGGTGCCGGGCCGCATCGCTGCATCGGTTCGCATCTGGCGCGGCTGGAGGTTCGCGTGTTCTTGGAGGAGTGGACCAAGACAGTCAAGCAGTTCAGCGTCGAAAATCACGTGCCGGTGAAGACAGCCGGCGGCGTGGTGTGGACCCCCGTCGTACTGCCGCTGACCTGGCCGGTGGCGAACTAGTCAAAACGCGGGAACGTCCCCGGAAATGGAAAAGGCGGCCGATGGCCGCCTTTTCGTTGCTGCAGCAGAAACTGCCCGGCGCTGTAACCCCTAACGCCTGCCGCGCAACTTGCGGATCGCGGCCAGTTGCGCCGCCAGCGTGGCTATTTCGGCTTCGACTGAGGCGATTTCCTGCTTGTCCTGAGCCTTGGCGCGGGCTTCCTCGGCGCGCTTGATGGCGTCGGTAGCCTTGGCCTCGTCCAGGTCGTGACCGCGAATGGCGGTATCGGCAAGCACGGTGATCAGCTTGGGCTGCACTTCCAGGATCCCGCCGGCCACGAAGATCAATTCCTCTTCGCCGCCATCGGCCGGCTTGATGCGCACCGCGCCCGGCTTGATGCGGGTGATCAGCGGCGTATGCTGCGGGTAGATGCCCAGCTCGCCGGCCTCGCCCGGAAGCACCACGAACTCGGCCTCGCCAGAGTAGATGGAGGCTTCCGCGCTGACGACGTCGACGTGGATGGTGTGTGCGGCCATTGAATTGAGTCCTGGTTGGCTTGCCGTTCCCGGCGCTTACTGGAACTTCTTCGCGTTCTCGACGGCTTCCTCGATGGTGCCGACCATGTAGAAGGCCTGCTCCGGCAGGTGGTCGTATTCCCCGTTGACGATGGCCTTGAAACCCTTGATGGTGTCCTTGAGGGGCACGATCTTGCCGGGCGAACCAGTGAAGACTTCTGCAACGTTGAATGGCTGCGACAGGAAGCGCTGGATCTTGCGCGCGCGCGTCACGGCCAGCTTGTCTTCAGGCGAAAGTTCGTCCATGCCCAGGATGGCGATGATGTCGCGCAGTTCCTTGTAGCGCTGCAGCACCGACTGCACGGCGCGCGAGGTGTTGTAATGTTCCTCCCCCACCACCTGCGGATCGAGCTGGCGCGAAGTGGAGTCGAGCGGGTCCACAGCGGGGTAAATGCCCAGCGAGGCGATGTCTCGCGACAGCACCACGGTGGCGTCAAGGTGACCGAAGGTGGTGGCCGGCGACGGGTCGGTCAGGTCATCGGCAGGCACGTACACGGCTTGGATCGAGGTGATCGAACCGACCTTGGTGGATGTAAT
>VGIE01000365.1 GCA_016867955.1 Betaproteobacteria bacterium | reverse complement strand
CGACACCTGGGGACACCAGACCGGCGACGTGGTGCTGCGCAGGCTGACCGAGGTCGTCCACGCCGGCATACGCGCCGCCGACATGCTGTTCCGCTGGGGCGGCGAGGAGTTCGTGGTGCTAACGGTATCGACGGGGCACCGCAAGGCGCGTGTGCTTGCCGAGTCCCTGCGCACGCTGGTGGAGCTGCACGAATTTCCTGTGGTCGGCCGGGTGACGGTCAGCATCGGGGTGGCCGAATACACCGACGGGGAATCCGCCGGGGACTGGTTTCGCCGGCTGGATGAGGCGCTGTACTCGGCCAAGAGCGGCGGGCGCAACTTCGTGTTCGAGAGCCTGCGCGGCAATTCCAACCGCTGGAGCGCGGAGGGCAGCGCCTCGCCGCTGCGCCTGCTCTGGCAGGAGAGCTACGAATGCGGCGAGCAAAGCATCGACCACGAGCACCGCGCGCTGTTCGACCTGGCCAACGCGCTGATCAATGCCTCGTTCGAGCGCGAGGCGTATCCGCTGCAGTTCGAGCAGCGCCTGGAGAGCCTGCTGACCCATCTGGCTGCGCATTTAGAGCACGAGGAACGCATTTTGGAGGCGCACGGGTACGCGTTGCTCGACGTACATCGCCGGGGGCACGAAACCCTTCTCGCGCGGGCCGCGGAATTGAAGCAGGACGTACAAGCGGGCAATGTCTCGACCGGCGAGCTGGTCGAGTTCCTCGCCAGCACCATCGTTACGCGCCACCTGTTTTCCGCCGACCGGGAGTACTTCCCGCTGTTCACTGGGAAGGGCGGGTAGCACACACGCGCGCGACCGGCGACTAGAAGATCGCCAGGCTGACCCCGTAGGCGACGGCGGCGACAAATGCGCTGGCGGGGATGGTGAAGATCCACGCCCAGACGATGGTGCCGGCCACGCCCCAGCGAACGGCGCTGGCGCGGCGCGTCGAACCGACGCCGACGATGGCGCCCGTGATGGTGTGGGTGGTGGACACCGGGATGCCCAGCCCGGTCGCCAGGAACAGCGTGATGGCACCGCCGGTCTCGGCGCAGAAGCCTCCCACCGGCCTGAGCCTGGTGATCTTCTGGCCCATGGTCTTGACGATGCGCCAGCCGCCGAACATGGTACCGACGGCGATGGCGACATAGCAGGCGATGATGGTCCACGTCGGCGGCAAAGCATCGCCCTCGGCCGCGTAGCCGGTGGCGATCAGCAGCATCCAGATGATGCCGATGGTCTTCTGGGCGTCGTTGCCACCGTGGCCGAGGCTGTAGGCGCTGGCCGACGCCAGCTGCAGGCGCCGGAACCAGCCATCGATACGCGAGGGTGGCGTGCGGCGGAATAGCCAGGACACGCCGACCATCATCAGCGAGCCGAGCAGGTAGCCGAGGAAGGGCGACACGAAGATGAAGGCGACGGTGCGCCAGATGCCCGTGGCGATGAGCGAGCCGGCGCCGGCCTTGGCGATGGCGGCCCCCACGATGCCGCCGATCAGGGCGTGCGAGGAGCTGCTGGGGATGCCGTAGTACCAGGTGACGACGTTCCAGGTGATGGCGCCGACCAGCGCGCCGAACACGACGTGGGTATCCACCACGTTGGCATCGACAATGCCCTTGCCGACGGTGGCCGCCACGCTGAGGTGGAAGACGAACACGGCGATGAAATTGAAGAAGGCGGCCAGCAGCACGGCCGGGCCGGGCTTGAGCACGCCCGTCGACACCACCGTGGCGATGGAATTCGCGGCGTCGTGAAAACCGTTCATGAAATCGAAGACCAGCGCCACCACGACCAGAAGCACCACCACCCACAACGCGACCTGGACCGATTCCATGCTGCTAGCGTCCTATTCCGAAAGTAACCCGCAAGACTTGTCCACTTCGCGCCCATGCGTCGTTCCGCTCGTCGCCGGGCGCCCAACCCTGTCTCTTCGCGCGCCTGGCCTGGCCGCGAACTCGGCCAAGTTCCGTGCCCGGTGCATCTTCGCTGATGCGTGTTCGCATCGTGCTTGCGGAACAGGACACTACGAGTTCTCGAGGACGATGCCCTCGATCAGGTTGGCCACGTCCTCGCACTTGTCCGTGATGGTCTCCAGCAGCTCGTAGATGGCCTTCAGCTTGATCACCTCGCGCACGTCCGGCTCGTCGCGGAACAGCTTGCTCATGGCCGAACGCATGACGCGGTCGGCATCGGACTCGAGCTGGTCGATTTCCTCGCAGCTCTTCAGCGCGGCCTCGGCGGTGGCGGCGATGGTGACGTGGGGAATCAGCGACACGGCATGGCGCAACCGCTGGCAGCACTTCAGGCCGAGCTCGGCCAGGCGCGCGACCTCGTCGGTGACGTGGTGAACGCCGTAAAGGTTCATGGCTTCGGCGCTGTCCTGGATCAGGTCGGCCACATCGTCCATGGTATTGATCAGCGAATGGATCTGGTCGCGATCGATGGGCGTAATGAAGGTCTTGTGCAGCAGCCGGTTGACCTCCTGGGTGATGCGGTCGGCCGCGTGCTCGGCATCGTCGATGGCGCGGTTGTACTGCTCGCGCAGGTTGAGGTCGGCGTAGTTGGCGACCAGCAGTCCCAGTGCCTTGGCGCATCCCTCGATGTGGGCGGCATGCTGGTTGAACAGCTTGAAGAAGTTGCCGTCGATAGGCAGTAGTTTGGAGAACAGCATCAATCCTCCCAGTGTACTTGCAATGTGGCCTCGCGATGACACCATGCCGGCGACCGCCGGTCGAAGCGTGTTTGTCGCAATCTTATTACACCGCCGGTGGGGTTCCCGAACTAATTGTTTCGAGGGCAGGGGATGGCGCCTGAGTCAACCTCAATACGCTGAGCATCGGGTGAAATCGCGGATATGGGCCGAAGTATGCGGTTCCAGGCGAGGGATTGCCGGCTTCGTGCTGCGGTGCGCTAGTATTGCCGGCCCATGAGCACGAATCCTCATCCAATCGCGGGGCCCGCTGGGCAACAGGAGCTCGTGCTGGTTGGTGCCGGGCACGCGCATGTGCAGGTGTTGCGCGAGTTCCTGATGCGCCGCCCGCCCGGCTGCCGCGTCACGCTGGTCGTCGACCAGCCGCTTGCAGTGTATTCGGGCATGGTGCCGGGCTTCGTGGCGGGGCAGTACCGCGCCGACGAACCGGAGCTCGACCCGGTTCCGCTGGCGCGCCGCGGCGGCGCGCGCGTGGTATTCGGCCGCGTGGATCGGATCGATGCCGGTGGACGCCGCATTCACGTTGAGGGACGGGCGCCGCTGCGCTACGACATCGCGTCCGTCAATATCGGCTCGACGGTGAGCGGTCTGGACCTGCCGGGGGTGCGGGAACATGCCATCG
>VGIE01000364.1 GCA_016867955.1 Betaproteobacteria bacterium | reverse complement strand
TTTACTTCGTATTTCGCCGCGTGGCGGAGATCGCCCGCTGCGTGCCCGAGGTGGTGTACGCGCTGATTTTCGTCGTCGCGTTCGGCATCGGCCCCTTCGCCGGCTTCCTCGCGCTGACGGTGCATGCCACGGGCGCGCTTGGCAAGCTGTTCGCCGAAGCGAACGAGAACATCGATGAGTCGCAGCTGGACGGCGTACGCGCCTCCGGCGGCAACTGGTTCGAGGTCATCCGCTTCGCCGTACTGCCGCAGGTCCTGCCGAACTTCACCACGTACATCCTGTGGCGCCTGGAGTTGAGCATCCGCTCGGCGGCCATCGTCGGGTTCGTGGGCGCCGGCGGCATCGGCCAGGAACTCTACAAGGCAATCGGCCTGAACTACTACGAGGACGTCAGCGCGATCGTCCTGATGGTCGTGCTCACCATCATGATCATCGATCTGCTGTGCGAGAAGATCCGTCACCGCATGATCGGCAAGGAAAACCTGCAATGAACCTGCGCGCCGCCTCGATCAGCGCCGCGGATATCGCCTCGCTGCGGGCGCAGCACCCGCGCGCCTTTTCCCGCTCGCCCCGCGAACGCGCGACGATCGCGCTGCTCATCGTCGGCGTCCTCGCCTTCGCCGTGTTCTGCCTGGTGCGCTTCGACGTCACGCCGACGCGGCTGTTCAACGGCCTGGACCGGGTCGGCAAGATCGCCACGGCACTGATCCCGCCTTCGCCGGGCGACGCGTTCTGGGACCTGTGCAAGGCCATGCTGGAGAGCATCGCGATGGCGTTCCTTGGCACGCTGCTCGCCGCCATCATCGCCTTGCCGCTGGGTTTCCTCGGGGCGCGCAACGTGCTGCCCATCCGCCTGCTCCGGTTCCCGATTCGCCGTTCGTTCGACTTCCTCCGCGGCGTCGACGCTCTGGTGTGGGCGCTCGTCTATGTGCGCGCCGTGGGCCTCGGGCCGCTCGCGGGCGTGCTGGCGATCGCCACGACCGACATCGGCATTTTCGCCAAGCTTTTCGCCGAGGCGATCGAGAACGTCGAGAAGAAGCAGGTGGAAGGCATTCGCGCTTCCGGCGGCAACGCGGTCAAGACGCTGCGTTTCGGCGTTCTGCCGCAGGTGCTGCCGATCATGCTGTCGAACGTGCTGTACATGTTCGAGTCCAATACGCGCTCGGCCACCATCCTGGGCATCATCGGCGCCGGCGGAATCGGCTTCGCGCTCTCCGACCGCATCCGCGCGCACCGGTGGGACGAGGTCGGGTTCATCATCATCATGATCATCGTCGTGGTGGCGCTGATCGATTTCCTGTCCCACCAGCTACGCACCCGGGTGATCAAGGCCGGCATCAACCGCCCCCTGTTCGACCCCGCCGCGGCCGCGGCATCCAAGCCGGCCCCGGTCGCCCGTTGAAGCCAGCTCTCGGTGGCGGTGTGGCGATCGCATGGCAGCCGTTTCAAAGGCGCCGGCTCGAGATCGCCCCCGAGCAGCTTCTGCGCCTGATGGGCTACCGGGACGCCGCGACCATCCGGCCGCAGGTACGCGAGACGGCGGCCGCGATGGCGCAACTCGCGGAAAGCGCCGCCACCCCGGCCGCCAGCTACCGGCGCGTGCCGATCGCCTCTTGCAGTGCTCAGGAGCTTGTCCTCTCAACCGGCACCCGATTCGGCGGCTCCGCCTTGCACGACCTTCTAAGCGATTGCGAGGCAGTGGTGGTCTTCGTGCTGTCGCTAGGCGCGCGGTTCGACGGCGTGCAGAGAAACCTCGCCGCCGGCGGCAAGACGCTCGAGGCCTACATGATGGAGATGGCCGGATGGATCGCCATCGAGCAGGCGACCCGCCTGCTACGCCAGCATCTGCAAGCGGAGGCGAAGGGCGAGGCCCTGCGGCTCACCCGGCGCATGGCGCCCGGTTACACCACCCGCGCCGACGGGATCAAGGTGGAATGGCCCCTTGAGGACCAGCGTCCGCTGTTCAAGCTGTTCGGGGAGGACGCCCCCGCCCGGCTGGTGGAGGGCAGCTGCGCGATGACGCCAAAGATGTCGCGCAGCGGATTGTTCGGGCTGGCGCCAGCCGCCGCGACGCGTGCCGCGCCAGCGCAGACGCCCTGCCCGAGGAACATCACCCGCAACCCAGGAGAAATGGCGAGATGAGCGACAGCATGCTGCAGATCATCGGCGAGAACTTCAACACCACCCGGCGCATCAAGCCGACCAGCCCCAGGGTAGTGCAAGAAGGCGGCAACGTGGGCATCGCCTACCAGGGTCCCGACGGGTCCAGGCGCCTGCTCGACGTCACCGCCATCTTTCCGAAGGAGCCCGCAAAGCTGCGCACCTTCCAGATCCCGCACGTCGCCCATGCGGTGCGCACCCGGAACGTCGACTACATCGCCTGGCTGGTCAATTCCCAGCTCGCGGCCGGCGCCCACATCATCGATCTGTGCGTCGACGAGATCGCCGTCGATCCGCGCGTGCGCCACGAAACGATGGCCTGGCTGATTCCGGTGGTGCAGAAAATCACCAGCGCGGTGATCGCCATCGACTCCTCCGATCCGGAAACCATCATGACCGGGCTGAACGCACACGACGGCAGCCGCAGCCGCGCGGCGATCAACTCGGTCAACCTCGAGGAAGGCCGGCAGGATCTCATCAAGGAGGCGCGCGCGCGCAACGCGCTGCTCTTTGCCAACGCAAGCGGCCGCAACGGCATGCCCAAGGACGAGCACGAGCGCGTCGCCAACCTCGAGGAGCTGATGCAGATGATGGACGCGGCCGGCATCGCGATGACCGATCGGTACCTCGATCCGCTCTCCTTCCCGGTCGCGACCGGCAGCGCCTTTGGCGCCCACTACCTGGAGGCGGTTCGGGAGATGCGCAAGCGCTATCCGCTGGTGCATCTCTTCGGCGGCCACAGCAACGCCTCGTTCGGGCTGCCCCAGCGCAAGATCGCCAATAACGCCTTCATCCTGCTGTCGGTGCTCGCCGGCTGCGACACGCTGATGATCGATCCGGTGCAGAACCCGGCGAAGGATTACGCGGACTTCAAGCTGGCCGCCGATGTGATCCTCGGCGTGGACGAGAATGCGATCCGCTACATGTCGGCGTTCCGTGCGCCGGCCTCCGGACGCCGGCCGGCGCCCCAGCCCGTGCCGCAATGACGCAGACGGTCACCGTCACCTTCCTGGACGCCGACAGCCGCCGGGAGCTTGCCCGGCGCACTGTCGCGCGCGGGACGACGGTGCTGCAGGCGGCTCTCGACGCCGGCATCGACATCACGGCGACCTGCGGCCGGCGGGGGCGATGCCGGTCGTGCCGGGTGAAGGTGCTGTCGGGTGAGATCG
>VGIE01000363.1 GCA_016867955.1 Betaproteobacteria bacterium | reverse complement strand
GCCTTCAAGCCGAAGATGCCGGCCGCGATGCCGCCCCAGGCCCCGCAGAGCCCGTGCAACGGCCACACGCCCAGCACGTCGTCGACGCGCCGGTTCTGCGTCCAGTTGAACATGTAGACGAAGATGCCCCCGGCCACGCCGCCCACCACCAGCGCGCCCACCGGGTGCATGATGTCCGAACCCGCGCAAACCGCCACCAGGCCCGCCAGCGGGCCGTTGTGCACGAAGCCCGGGTCATTGCGCCCTGCCACGAGCGCGACCAGGGTGCCACCCGCCATCGCCATCAGCGAATTCAACGCCACCAGGCCGCTGATCTTGTCCAGCGCCTGAGCCGACATCACGTTGAAGCCGAACCAGCCCACCGACAGCACCCAGGCCCCGAGCGCGAGGAACGGAATGCTCGAGGGCGGGTGCGCCGTCATGCCCTTGCCGTCCTTGCTGTAGCGGCCGCTGCGCGCGCCGAGCAGGAGCACCGCCGCCAGGCCGATCCAGCCGCCGATGGCATGCACGACGATCGAGCCGGCAAAATCGTGGAACTCCTCGCCAAAGGCCTGCTTGAGCCAGGCCTGGACGCCGAACTGCTGGTTCCAGACGATGCCCTCGAAGAGCGGATAGAGCAGCGCGACGATGAGGAAGGAGGCCGCCAGCTGCGGTCCGAAGCGCGCGCGCTCGGCGATTCCCCCCGACACGATGGCCGGGACGGCGGCGGCAAAGGTGAGCAGGAAGAAGAACTTCACCAGCTCGTAACCGTTTTTCTGCATCAGGGCCTCGGCGCCGGTGAAGAAGGTGACGCCGTAGGCCAGGCTGTAGCCGATGAAGAAATACGCCAGCGTGGAAACGGCGAAGTCGGACAGGATCTTCACCAGCGCATTGACCTGGTTCTTCGAGCGTACCGTCCCGAGCTCCAGGAACGCGAAACCCGCGTGCATCGACAGCACAAGAATCGCCCCAATCAGCAGGAACAGCGTGTCGGCACCAGCCTTGAGTCCATCCATGAAATCCTCCGCTATTGTTGTGCTTCAAATTGTTATGTAGCGGCGCGCAGGGGTTGGGCGGGCGCACCGGCAGCGCTATTATGCAACGCCCCTGCGTCTCGCGTGCAGGCGCGGACATGCGGTACGCCGCGTGCCGGCGCCCGCGCGGGTCGCAGATGCAGGGCGCAACGAAAAGGGCAGGCCGCGCACCGTGATCCCCTGGCTGCAACCCGGAGGGCCGTTTCCGCCCGTGGAGCGCGCCCTCTCCACGCCCAACGGCCTGCTCGCGGCCGGCGGCGACCTCTCGCCCGAACGGCTGCTAGCCGCCTATCGACTCGGCATCTTTCCCTGGTATCCGGAGGGCGAGCCCATCCTGTGGTGGAGTCCAGATCCGCGCATGGTACTGTTTCCCGCCGAACTCAGGGTGTCGCGCTCGCTGGCCAAGGCGCTGCGCAACCGCCGCTACGAGATCCGCTTCGACACCGCGTTCGAGCCGGTCATGCGCGCCTGCGCGGCACCGCGCGACGGCCAATCGGGCACCTGGATTTCCGCCGAGATGATCAACGCCTATGCGCAGCTGCACCGGCTCGGCTGGGCGCACAGCGTGGAAACCTGGATCGACGGCGAACTGGCCGGCGGGCTGTACGGCATGGCCATCGGACGCGCCTTCTTCGGCGAATCGATGTTCTCCCGCGCGCGCGACGCCTCCAAGATCGCGCTGGTGCACCTCGCGCGGCATCTGGCCCGCGAAGGCTGCGGCATCATCGACTGCCAGATGCGCACACCCCACCTGGCCTCCATGGGCGCGCGCGAGATTCCGCGCGCCCTGTTCGCCGCGCGGCTGCGGGAATTGGTACACTGCCCCGACATGTCGGGCCCCTGGTCGGGCATGTCCACCGACGGGACCTTCGCATCGCCCGGCGGCCGGGACCGATCCGAACCCTGACCTTGCGTGCCCACGACCCTGCGTACAACACAATGTCGAAGCTCAATGACCTGCCTCACGCGGTACTGCAGTTCTACGTCACCGCGCCGTACCCCTGCAGTTACCTGCCGGACAGGATGGCGCGCTCGCAGGTGGCCACGCCCAGCCACCTGATCGGCAACGAGCTCTACGGTGAACTGGTCCGGCTCGGGTTCAGGCGCTCTGGCATCTTCACCTACCGGCCCTACTGCGACCAGTGCCACGCGTGCGTCCCGGTGCGCATCCCGGTCGCCGCGTTCGCGCCCTCGCGCAGCCAGCGGCGCGCCTGGCGCACCCACGAGCGGCTGGAGGCCGTGCCGACCAGCATGCGCTTTCGCGCCGAACACTATGCGCTGTACCTGCGCTACCAGGCCGAGCGGCACGCCGGCGGCGGCATGGACCAGGACAGCCGCGACCAGTATTCCCATTTCCTGCTGCAGAGCCGGGTGAACACGCGGCTGATGGAATTCCGCGACCGGGATGATGGCGGCCGACTCGTGATGGTGTCGATCGTCGACCAGCTGAGTGACGGGCTGTCGTCCGTCTACACCTTCTTCGACCCCGGCACGCCCGAGGCGAGCTACGGCACCTACAACATCCTGTGGCAGATCGAGCAGTGCCGCCAGCTGGGCCTCCCTTACCTCTATCTCGGTTACTGGATCCGCGACAGCCGCAAGATGTCGTACAAGGCCGGTTTCCAGCCGATCGAGGGGTTTCGCGGCAACTGCTGGCAGCCCCTCGAGCAGTTGGATGAATCCGCGGATGCCCAGGCCACCGACAACCGTCTGGACGACTCTGGCTGACGTCTGCGGGTTGGTAGAATGCGGCGATGCTCTACGAACTCGCCCGGCCGTTCCTGTTTCGCCTGGACGCCGAAGACGCGCACGCAATGAGCCTTAAGTCGCTGTGCGCGCTGGAGCGCAGCGGCATGGCGCACCTGCTGCTGCCGCAGGTCAGGCGCAGGCCGGTGCAGGCCATGGGGCTGGCCTTCCCCAATCCGCTGGGACTTGCCGCCGGCATGGACAAGCACGCAGAGTATGTCCAGGGGCTCGGCAGCCTGGGTTTCGGCTTCCTCGAGCTCGGCGGCGTGACGCCGCGGCCGCAGCCCGGCAACCCGCGCCCGCGCGTGTTCCGCATCCCGCAGGCGGAGGCCATCATCAACCGCTACGGTTTTAACAGCGTCGGCGTCGACCAGTTCGTCGCCAACCTGCGCCGCTCGCGCTACCAGGGCATCGTCGGCGTCAACCTGGGCAAGAACAAGGACACCCCCAACGAGCGCGCGGTCGACGACTACCTGCATAGCTTCGAGAAGGTGTACCCGCTGGCGCATTTCGCCACCATCAACGTGTCCTCGCCCAACACCGCCGAATTGCGCCAGCTGCAGTCGGAGGAC
>VGIE01000362.1 GCA_016867955.1 Betaproteobacteria bacterium | reverse complement strand
CAGAAAAAAATTTACTTTGACTTGTGTTTTGTTTGAATACGACGAATACTGACAGTCAAGAGTCACGCCGGTGGCGCCGACACCCCCGTGAGACCCGCGGTCCGAGCGGAGATCGGACGCCCCCCCCGCAACTGGGTGCCCCCCCAGGAACGAAAACGCCCGGTCGAACCGGGCGTTCCGCATCTGGGCGCGGGGACGCTCAGGCCAGGTGCCCGAGGTAGTGCGCGATGACCTTCTCGTCGTTGATGAGGTCGGCGCTTGCGCCCTGGTAGGCGAGTTCGCCGTGCTCGAGCAGGTAGGCGCGCGAAGTAACCTGCAGCGCGCGATCGGCGTTCTGCTCGACAAGCAGGATGGTCAAGCCTGCCTGGTTCAGGTCCTGCAGCGCATCAAATCCTGATCCACGATCATCGGCGCGAGGCCCAGACTCGGCTCATCCAGCAACAGCAATCGCGGGCCGCCCATGAGCAGCCGGCACACGAATTCGCATGCCCGGGCACCCTTTTGTTTCTGACCGCGCAGGTGATTCCGGCGGGAAAGCTTACACGGCAAAGCCTGACGCGTCCATGTGCCCGGATGACGGAACCGCCCTCGTCACCGCCTTGTCGCGCGGTGCCGATCACCGCCCTCGGAGCTCTCGCCCATCCCTGACGAATGGCAGCAATCAGACCGTCTGACTACTGCTGGCGCCAGTCTCCTCCACTATTTGTCAGGATAGTTGCATCTCAGGACGAGCTGCGCACCAGCAGCACCTCCGCGGGCCGGTCGGCCGCGCGGTTGTGCACCGACCAGCGGGTGCCGTCATCGAGGTACCACCAGCTGCCCTTCGCGCCCTCAAGACTCGTCGCGCCGTCGCTCACACTGACCGGCCCGGCCAGCGCCAGCAGAGCGGTCTCTCCCGTGGTGGCATCGGGCGCGGCCCAGGTCGCGCCGGGTGCGATCTCGATGCGGTCCACCGCGAAGCGTCGCGCGCGCAGGTGGTGCGTGGACAGGGCGCCAAGCTTCCGGTCGGACGCGGCCGGCGCCACGGTCTGCGTCTGTTGCGGTCGCGGCACCACGAACAGTCCGGTCTTGCCCTCCGGCAATGCGGTGGGCGCCGCACACGGAAAATAGAAGACTCCCGCGGTGTCGCGGATGGACAGGCCGGTGCTCCAGCCCTCGGCCTCGGGATTGTTTTCGGCATGCACGGCCAGCGGTCCGATGAATCCCAGCTCTCCCTGGCGCATGGTCACGTAGTCCAGCATGCCGACGCCGCACTTGAAGCCGATGGTGCCGCGGATGACGTAGACGCCGGTATCGAGTTCGCCGTGATGGTGGGTCTCCGACAATCCGCCCGGCTCGGTGGAGAACAGCGTGATCGACAGGTGCTTCGTCAGCGCCACCGGGTTGGGCAGGACGGGCACGGCCGAAATGCCGGCATTGAGGCCGGCGATTGCCGAAAGGCCCGGATTGATTTCGCTGCGCTTCTCCTCGATCGGCTGCTCCGGCAATGGAATCCCCCGCAGTGCACACATGGCCTCTCCTCCTATCCTCCTATCCTCTGATCCTCTGATCCTCTAATCCTGAACGGGTCGGGCCGGACTCGCCCTGGCCGCTCGCCAGCTAGGACGATACCCGCTTTTTGAACTTCACTTTCAGCTCCTTCATCGGGAATTGCGCCGCGCTGGGCGAATGCACCGGATCGGGCAGCGGCGCCGCCAACCGGAAGTCCTCCATGCGATCGAGGAACACCGAGTAGGCCGCGGTCAGCTCGGCGCGCGCCAGGGCCGCGCCCGGGCAGAAATGCGTGCCACGGCTGAACGCCATGTTGTGCGCGGCGTTCTTGCGCCGGGTGTCGAATTTCTCCGGCTCGGGAAACATCGTCGCGTCGCGATTGCCCGCGGCGTAGCGCATGTTGCAAAGCGCGCCCTGCGGGATGGTGGTGCCGGCCACCTCGACGTCGCGCTTGGCGATGCGCCACAGCCCCTGCACCGGCGACTCCCAGCGCAGGCTCTCGTTGATGAAACCGGGAAGCAGCGAACGGTCGGCGCGCACCTCCGCGATCACCTCCGGAAAGCGCACGAACTGCCACATGCCGTGGCTGAGCGCGCTCTTCACCGTCTCGTAGCCGCCGCTGATCAGCTGGTGCATGATGTTCTGCAGCTCGTGCATGGTGAGCGGCTCGACGCCTTCGTAGGCCGTCACCAGCGCCGACATCAGGTCCTCGCGCGGGATCCTCCTGCGGTCCTCGAACACCCCGGCGAAGAAATGCTGCATCTCGATCTCGGTGCGCGCCGCCTGCTTCAGCTCGTCCAGCGTGAGGGTGCGCGTGCCATAGGAGAGCAGGTTGTCGGCCCAGGCACGGAAGGTGCGATAGTCCCGCGAATCCAGGCCGATCAGCTCGGCGGCGATGATGCCCGGGAAGGGCAGCGCAAACTCCTCGATGAAGTCGGTCTCGTCGCGGTCGATGAACTTGTCCACCAGCTCGTTGGCCAGCGCCTCCAGCCGCGGCTGCAGCTCGCGCACCTGGCGCACGTTGAAGGCGCGGTCGATGATCTTGCGGTAGCGCGCGTGCTGCGGCGGGTCGGAGCGCTGCAGCGTCGGCACGTGGTCCCAGCCGCCCTCGCGCAGCATCTGCTTGAACACCTGGCCGTTCTCGCCCTGCAGCAGAAGCGCGCGTTCCATGACATTGGAGAAATTGCCGTAGTCGCGCAGCGCCCGGTCGAGGTCCTCGTAGCGGCTGACGATGTAGATGTCCTTGTCGGGCACCTTGTACACGGGGCAGCGGGCGTGCAGGGACTTGTAGAACTCGTACGGATCGCTCTGCACCGCCGGATCGAAGAAACTGAAATTCTCGACGGGCTGCGAGCCGGCGCCCGCCTCCGTCCCCGCCGCTTTGGCTGCCTTGCTGGTCATGTCCGACTCCTCCGGTTGAACACCTGCAACTTAGGCCACGACGCGCTTGCGAAACCTGATCTTGAGTTCCTTCATCGGCGACAGCGCCGCGCTGGGCGCGTGCACCGGGTAGGGCAGCGGTCTGGCCAGCTGGAAATCCTCCATGCGGTCGAGGAACACCGCGTAGGCCGCCATCATCTCGGCGCGGGCGAGCGAGGCCCCCGGGCAGAAGTGCGTGCCCTTGCCGAAGCCCAGGTGATGCGCGGCATTCTCGCGATGCAGGTCGAAGCGGCCCGCGTCGGGGAACATCGCCTCGTCGCGGTTGCCGGCGCCGAAACGCACTGAACACAGCGCGCCCTTGGGGATGGTCGTGCCCGCCACCCCGACATCCTGCTTGACGATGCGCCACAGGCCCTGCACCGGCGACTCCCAGCGCAGGCTCTCGTTGATGAAGCGCGGCAGCAGGTGG
>VGIE01000361.1 GCA_016867955.1 Betaproteobacteria bacterium | reverse complement strand
CCGCGCGCGCCGCGCAGCGCGTGCGCGACACCCAGCGGCGCGACCTGTGGCTTGGGCGCGCCGACGAATCAGGAAAGGGTGAAGACAAGGATGCCGGCGACTGGAGCCGCGCCGCGCTGGCCACCCGCGGCGAACTGCTGGTCGATGAGCGCGATTTCGACGCCGCGCGCGCGGTGCTGCGCAACTTGAACGAGACCGGCCCCCGCCACATCGCCACGCTGCTGCTGCTGCTGCGCACCGAGCAGGGCCTGGGCAACTGGGAGGAAGTCATCCGCATCGCGCGCCTGCTGGAGAAGCGCTCCGGCCTGCCGCCCGAGGCGCTGGCCGGCATCCTGGTGCGGGCGCGCGTCGCGCTGCTGCAGCAGCGCACCCATGACCGCAAGGCACTCGACCAGCACTGGCGCGACATCCCCGAGGCCGAGCGGCGCCAGCCGGCGCTGGCGCTGGCCGGCGCGCGCGCCTTCATGCAGCAGGGCGACTGCCGCAGCGCCCACGCCATCATCGAGGACGTGCTCGCCCACCACTGGTCGCCCAACCTCGTGCTGCTGTACGGAGAATGCATCGACGAGGATGCACTGCAGCGCATCGAGCGCTGCGAGGCGTGGCTCAAGAAGCGCCCGCGCGACTGGCTGCTGCTGCTCACCCTCGCCCGCCTGTGCGCGCAGCGCGAACTGTGGGGCAAGGCGCAGAGCTACCTCGAAGCCAGCCTCTCCGTGCAGCCCACCCGCGCCGCCCACGTCGCCCTCGCCGCGCTCTTCGACAGCATCGGCCGCGCGGACAATGCCAACCGCCACTTCCGCGCCGCGGCGGATGCGGGGCTGCCGTCGGGGACGGTGGAGGGCTGACCTGCCGCTGGATCGCAAGAGGGAGCGCTAGCGCTCGTGCGCGGCAGGAGAGGTACTTGATGGACATCGCCTCCCGGGATGCCTCGCGCAGGGGCTACTGCTTCGGCGCCTCCGCGTTGATCGTTTCGTACTCGGCCGGGATGCAGATCTCGAGCACCTTGTAGTCGGCGGTGAAGCTGGGCACGTCGTGCTTCTGCCCGGCGTAGACGCACACCGCATCCCAGGTGTTGACGCGCTTGTGCACGGTGTCGCCCTCCGCGCCCCAGCCGGCGCTGCCGCCGACGACATAGAAGAGCTGCCGCATCGTGTGCGTGTGCCAGCCTGTGCCTCCGGGCATGGGCTCGATGGCGTGCACGAGGTGGATGTGGATGCGCCCGTCGGTCGGCTTTCTGGTTTCAAGGTCGCGATAGCGGAAATACTTTCGCGGACCGGCGCCCTGCACGAAGGACGCGGGCGTCTCGGCGAGGTACTGCCCCTGCATGCCGGCGAACTGCCGGGCGCGCTCCGGCAGGGGTGTGTCCCGGCCGAGGATGGCCCCGGGTTCGGCCGGCGCGTACAACTCGAACATGTCGAAATCCGCCGAATAATCGAAGATGCGGTGACGCAGGAACGCCGGCTGCCAGGCCGCCACGCCGCGCTCGAGCGTGACCTTCTGCCCGGCGGCGTTCTCCAGCCTGGCGCTGCCCTTGAACACGAACATGAACTGGAAATCGGCATCGAGCGCGCGCCATTCCGCCAGCACCTTCGCCGGGTCAGTAACGCGCACGTGCCGGGCGGACATCTTGCCCCTGGAGGCGGTCGTCACCCCGAGGTCGCGCTGCTGCATGCCGGTGACGGGCCCGGGGACCCAGGGCGAATCGGCCGGCACGAAGTTGTAGTCGAGATCGAAGGGCCTGTCGGCAGTCCAGCCCGAGGTCCAGGCGGGCATGGGAGTCTTCGGCACGGCGCTCATGGTGTTCCCCCTGAAGGTGAATATGAATGAAGCAAAAGGAAAATTGGCGGGCCATGATACTCCACGGATCTGAAGCAGCCGAGCATCGGCTATGCTTTGCAGCGAGCCGGATGCCCGCAGCGCCGGCAGTCCAAGCAGATGGAAGGAAATCCCCATTCTGAAGCGCATCATTCTCCTGCGGCGCAGGCCGGGCCTCACGCGCGCCGAGATGCTGCACTACTGGCAGCACACGCACGCGCCGCTGGCCATGCAGTATCCGGAGTGGTTCGAGTCGACGCAGCGCTACACCCAGAACCATCTGGGCGGGCAGCTGGCGGGCGCGCCCTTCGATTTTGACGGCATGGTGGAGTCCTGGCAGCGCCCGGCGGGCGCGGTGGGGCGCAGTTTTCCGGACACGGAGGCGTACCGCACCGTGGTCGGGCCGGATGAGCGGATGTTCGTCGACCGCGCATCGTCGCTGCTGTTCTTCGTCAACGAGCAGGTGCTGGCGCCGCGTGTGGCGCCGGCGAAGGTGCTGACCTTCGTCGCGCGCTCGCCGGGGATCGCTGCCGACGACTTCGCGTCGCGCTGGCTGCAGAAGGGAGATGTCTGCGCCGGCGGGCATGTGCGCAACCTCGTCGTGCCCGGCTCGATGCGGGTGATCGGCGCGCCCGACGCGCCGCTGCCCTTCACAATCGACGGCATCGAGGAGCGGCGTTATGGCAGCGAAGGCGAGGCGGCGAAGGCAATCGCCGCAGAGCACGGCCGCCAGGCCCGCGGGGCGGGTCCGGCGCAGGCCCTGGCGACCATCATCGCGCGGGAAGTGACGCTGTATGACCGGGATCTTGCCGCGCGGCAGCAGTAGTGCACGGCGCTTGAAGCGCGCGCGACCGTGGACTATTGCCAGACGGTTCCGCCGGTCGCCGGGGCTACTTCGTGCAGACCAACTGGCCGATGTTCTCGGCGACCGATGCGGGTGAAATGCTGGTCCACCGATCCGTTCGTCCCTTCGCCCTCAGCAGCCGGCCGGAGGCCCTGGCTTCGGAGTAGTCGTAGCTCGACTGCATGGTGTATTTCGCCGCGGCGCAGTCGAAAGCCTGGAGGGAGCGAACGGATATCGCCCCGCTCGGGGTCTTTTCCTTGTATTCGATCAGCACCCATACATTGCGCAAGTCGCCCTTCTTGTCGACCGTGTCCGCGTCGATGTAGTTGAAGGCAGTCAGCGTTTCGCCCACGGGAACGAGTTCCGCGCTTGCCGGGACGGCGGCCAGCGCCAGCAGGACGAGCAGGACAAGGCCGGGTATCCCGCCTGCGGACCCGCGGCGGGTGTCGCCGTGCGAGCGGTCGCCGATCGAGCGCGGGAAGCCCGCTCGCTCCGTTACATTGAGAATCATGTCCAACGTTCGCTTCATCGGCCCCCCAATGCGGGTTCGGGTGTCACGAGTGCCCTTTCGGCCAGGCACTCGCTGGCCCGTTGAAGTGTGCCGGTGACCGGCATATGCGGGTGTCAAAGGTTGTCAGGGATTTGCAAACAATTGTGAACCGGGCCGTGGTCGATGCCCCGGGGCTC
>VGIE01000360.1 GCA_016867955.1 Betaproteobacteria bacterium | reverse complement strand
CACCTCCTGGAACTCCTCCGGGCTAAGCCCGTTGTACCAGGCAAGCGAGATCTTCGACGGGATGCCGGGCAGGGGTTCGCGCATGGCCCCCGCATCCTGCCCTTCCGCAGCAGGCAGCGAGGCAGGCAGCACCGCGGCCTCGATGTCGAAATCGAAGCGCACGCCGCGCGCGAAGGGCTGCGGCAGGCTGGCGATGACGCCGGTCACCGTGAGGTCGCGGCCTTCCCATTGCCGGTCCAGCGCATCGGACAAGGCCAGCTCGGCGCGCAGCGCGGCCCAGCCGAAACCGGCACCGAAGGCGATGGCCAGGGTCAGCGCGAAACGCGCCGAGCGTACAGCCCATGGCCTAGCCGCGAGGCTCGGCGCCGCATCATGTCCGGCGGTCCGTGCGGCGGCGCGCGCGGCCACCAGCACCGCGACCAGCGCGATCAGCGCCAGCAGCGCCGCCCAGCCGGTAGGCGGCAGCACCGCCTGGCGCTGTAACAGCAGCATGCCCGCCGCGAACGCCGGCGCCGTCACGAGCAGGCCGTTCACCGCGCCTCAGCCGGTCGCGTCAAGGGATCGCGCCACACTTGCGGCCGAGGCCCGGCCCAGCATCATTGGACATGCGCTTGCCTCCACTCCAGGCCTGAAGGCCATATCCGAATCGCCGCGGTGGCCTCTGAAACAAGGAAGTTCGAGGCGAGTGCGCCCCAGTCGTGAAACGCCAGCCTGACCCATGCATCCCGCCTAACGCGCGAGCCGCCAACCGATTGAATCGGCAATGCCGTGCTCGCGCCGGCCGAAGGCCCTACAATCGGCGCCATTCATTCATCGACACCACCAGGGGAGAGCGCAATGAAGGAATTCAAGAACAGGGTCGCCGTCGTCACCGGCGGTGCCAGCGGCCTGGGCTACGCCATGTGCGAGCGCTTCGCGCGGGAAGGCATGCGCATCGTCATGGCCGACATCAGTGGCCCGCACCTCGAGGACGCGGCCGCCGGGCTGCGCGCCGGCGGCGCCGAAGTGCTTGCCGTGGCCTGTGACGTGTCGAAGTGGGAAGAGGTCCTGGCGCTGGCCGCAGCCACCAAACAGAAGTGGGGCGGCGCGCACATCGTCTGCAACAACGCCGGCGTGCGCACCATGACCCGCATCTGGGAGACCAGCATCGAGGACTGGCGCTGGGCGGTGGGCGTGGACCTGTGGGGCGTGATCCATGGCGTCCGGGCCTTCCTGCCCGACATGCTGGCCCGCGGTGAACCGGGCCACATCGTCAATACGGCCTCCACTGCCGGCTTCATCACCGCGCGCATGAATGCACCCTACGCGGTGTCGAAGTCCGGGGTCATTGCGCTGAGCGAAACGCTGTACAACGAACTGCGGCATGACAAGCTGCCGGTCAGCGCCTCGGTGCTGTGCCCGGGCACTGTGCGCACGCGCCTGCGCGAGAACAGCGCCAAACTGGTGCCCAGCGGAGCGCCGGTCGCCCCTCATCCCGCGGGCAAGCTGCCGAACGAGCGCTCGCCTCAGGAGGTGGCCGAGATGGTGTTCGACGCCATCCGCAATGACCGCTTCTGGATACTTACCCATGCGTCCGTGCACGACGACATCGAACGGCGCGCCGAGAGCATCATCAGGACCGGCGCAGTCGTCAGCGCGAACTGACGAGACGCACCCGCCGCTCAGTCCTGCAACGGCACGTACGGGTGGATGCGCGGCTTGCCGGGCATGGCATCGACCTGCGCCGGCACCGCCGGCAGCGGGTACACCCAGAAACCGTGATCCTGGTGCCGCGCCATCCACACTTCGCCGGGCTTGCCCTCGTGCAGGATGGTCTCCACCGCCGCCGCCGCAAAATCCGTCGACGCGTAGTCCTGCCCCTGGGCAATGCGCCGCTCCTTGAAGTCGGACGGCGAAATGCCGCTGTCCACGCCGGCCGGGCAGAGCGCCGTCATCGTCACGCCGCGTTTCACGTAGAGCGGCGCGAGGGTCTCCAGCATGCTGACCAACGCGCGCTTGGACATGCCGTAGGCCAGGTCCCAGGGATGCACCCGCAGCCCGCTGTCGGATGAATTCACCACGATGTGTGCGCCGCCCCCATCACGGCCCCTGCCCCCCATCGCCGGCAGGCAGTGCAGCGCGCCCAGCAGCGCGCCGTCGGTATTGATCGCCATCACCTGCCGGTAGCGATCGAAATCCCGGGTCACGAGGTCGATAAGGTCATCCCCGAGCGCGGGCGCGCCGCGCGCCCGGAACATGATACCTGCGTTGAGGAAGGCGATGTCGATGCCGCCGTGCGCCGCGCGCATCTCGGCCACCAGCGACTTCCAGGCAGCCGCGTCGGTGACATCGTGATGGCGATAGCGATGCGGCGGACCGAGTTCCTTCTCCAGTTCGCGGCCACTGGCATCGTCGACGTCGACCGCCCAGACGATCGCGCCCCTTTTTGCCAGGCGCCGGGCCGTGCCCGCGCCGATGCCCCCTGCCCCGCCTGTGATCAGGACAATCTTTCCGTTCAGGTCCATTCCATGCTTTCTTGCTGTTGCATTGCGTCCCCGGAATTGCCAGAGGATACCTTCCGCCGCGCCAGCCCGAGTCCGGGTGCCCGGCGAGACGCCCCTCACGCATGCCTGCGCGATTCCCTTGATCAGCGTCAATGCGCGGTCAGGCCATCAGTCCGCCGCGCAGGTTCTCCGCTAGAATTTGCCCGTCCATGCCACGCAAGTTCTTCCGCAAGTACCTCCCCAGCCACGAAAGCGTGCGCGAGAACAGGTATTTCTCGCGCTTCGGCAGGTTCCTCCATCATCCCAACCTGTGGCACCTCAACCGGCATTCGGTGGCCGGCGGCGTCGCTGTCGGACTGTTCGCCGGTCTGGTGCCGGGCCCGCTGCAGATGCTGACGGCCGCGATCCTCGCCGTGCCCCTGCGTGTCAACCTCCCCGTTGCGCTGCTGATGACGCTGTACACCAACCCGGTCACCATCGGCCCGCTGTACGTCCTCGCCTTCGGCATCGGCAGCCTGCTGCTGGAGGACGGCAACGGCTTTACCACGCCACCCGCTTTCGATTTCATGCAGTTCTCCGAGTCGGTGGAGATTTACCTGCGCTGGGTGCTTTCCCTCGGCAAGCCGCTGTTCGTCGGGCTCGTCGCGCTCGCTGTTTTGCTCGGCGTCCTCGGCTATTTTGCGGTGCAGGCAGGCTGGCGCCTGCACGTGGTCCATTCGTGGCGGCGCCGCGCACGTGAAAGGCGCGCCCGCCCCAACCGGCCGCTGCAACCATGACCGGCAGGATCGTCCACAGCGTCTACAGTGCCTTTGCCGGGCCGCTGGCCGCGCTGGTGCTCGTGCATGCCGTCAGTACCATCGGCTA
>VGIE01000359.1 GCA_016867955.1 Betaproteobacteria bacterium | reverse complement strand
TGCTTTCGACCGGATTCGGGCGCAAAATGGGTGCATGCGTTGACCGAAGCCGGGCGGGGTGCACCACAGTCGCCTCCCGGCATGCACATTGCCTTGTCAATCCCGTCGCCGCCGCCCGGACATCGGGCGCGGGACGGCAATCGCGAGTCGGCGTTCACGCTCAGCCCGCCCGAAAACCATGAACAGAGCTATCTACGATGAAATGCGCGGCCTCGACGGCAACGGCGAGGCAGTGCTGCCACACTACCAGCGCTACTGCCAGTGGCTGGACGCCATGCCGCCCGACCGGCTGGCACAGAAGCGCACCGAAGCCGAAGTGATGTTTCATCGCCTCGGCATCACCTTCGCGGTATACGGCGAGCAGGCCGGCGGCGAGCGATTGATCCCCTTCGACATCATCCCGCGCATCATTCCCGCCGCCGACTGGCACGTGCTCGAGCGCGGCCTGGCGCAACGGGTCAAGGCGCTCAACCACTTCCTGCATGACATCTACAACGGCCAGACCATCCTCGAGGAGGGGCTGATCCCCGCGGAGAAGGTGCTGAAGAACGCGCAGTACCGGCCGCTGATGGAGGGCGTGAGCGTACCCGGCAGCACCTACGCCCATGTCACCGGCGTCGACATCGTCTTCACCGGGCCCGGCGAGTTCCATGTGCTGGAAGACAACCTGCGCGTTCCGTCAGGCGTCTCCTACATGCTCGAGAACCGCAAGATGATGATGCGCCTGTTCCCCGAGCTGTTCGCGCGCCAGCAGATCCAGCCAGTCGAGCACTACCCGGACATCCTGCTCGAGACGCTGCGCGGCGGCGCGCTGACCTGGTCCTGCGTGGGCACGCCTTCGAAGTACATGCCCCGCGACCTGCCGCTAATCCCGGCACTCGCTCGGCATGAGCCCCTCTTCGCAGGGGCTTTTCTTTCGCCTGTGATGCGCCGTGGAGGGCACGGCCCCCCGCGCGCTCCTGAATACCTGCTCGGCAAGGCGTCACCGTCAATCGTTCGCGTGCCCGCGGCCAAACCGCTCGCCGCGTCCCTGGCCCGTCAGCGGTAGAACGCATCCTTGATCGGCACCGCCGCCGGAAACACCGGGTCGCGCGAGTCCTTGGTGCGGTCATGCCCTTCGTAGGCAATCGCGCGATTGCCCGGATACGGCGCGCCCATGCGCAGCAGCACCAGTGCGGTTTTCCCGGTGGACTGGAACGAATAGTAGGCGCCGCGCGGGATGAGCACGCCCTGGTTGCGGCCGAAGCTGGCGACCTTGCCCTTGGGACCGAAGAACGTGGCCTCGCCGTCGAGAATCACGAAGGAATGGTCCTCCTCGGTATGCGCGTGCAGGTAGTTCTCGCCACCCGAGGCATAGCACTTGATGACGATCTGCAGCCGGTCGGTGCCCGCCAGCAGGTAATCGCTGCGGCCCTGCGCGAGCAGCGCCGTGGTCACGGTGAAAGCCTGCAACAGGGCACCGCCCTCGCACTGGTCCGTGAACGTCGGAATGTTGCTGATGCCGAAATGCTGTGGCGCCGGTCGCGCATGCGTGCCGTCCGCGCTGACCGCCATCTTGCGGCCGAACTGCAGCACCTCGCCGCCCCTGCCCGCCTCGTTCTCTGCCATTGCGCCTCCCCGCTGGTTGATGGATCCGGCCGAATTGCCAAGTGCCTCCTCCGACCGGCCAAGCCTAGCAGAATGCCCTGCACGCTTCACGGTGGCCGAGCGCGAACGGCCAACGCCTGTGCGGTTGCTAGAATCGGCGCTCAATCAGCGGAGGGAACGAGCATGGTCGACGCACCGGGGGAACAGTTGGAGATGCATGCGGGTCCGCACGGCCGCATCATGGCCATGGACTCGGCCTACTACGCCGATGCACGCAACCGCGGCACCGATGTCGTCGTCAATGCTTCCTACTGCGGCGTGCTGCCGGCGCGCTTCATCGCCGAGCACCGTCCGCGCGGGGTGGTCAGCATCGACTGCGGGATCGGGCCCGAGGGCGCGGCCATCGCGGGTCTCTGGTACCTGGAAGCCCTCGATATTCCTGCGGCCACTGCCGACGCCATGACGGTGTTCCTCAGCGACGGCGCGGACCTGTACCAGCGCGGCATCATCAGCCGGATGAACCGCCCGGCCCACGACTGCGGCGTCCGGGCCGGCATGACGACGCGGGAGGCGGCCCTCGTCATGCTCGAGAAAGTTCCCACGCGACAGGCGGCTGCGGAGGTCACCAACCGCACCGTGGTCGACCAGGGCCCCGACGGGCGTCTGGTGGTCTGCACCGACTCCATCGCCTTCGGGCTGCCCGAAGATGTGCGCAATGTGCTGGTCACCGCCGGCATTACCGGCAAGAGCGCCCTGCCCTACATGCGCGTGGTGAAACCCTTCGGGCTCATCTGCTCGGACGGCGGCATGGGCCGCGAGAACAGCGGCGTGTGGGCGCTACAGCACATTGTTGCCGACAACATCGCGGGTGCGGCGGTCGACGCGCGCGGCGCGCGCATGGGTGACGGACTGAGCACCTATCACGACGGCCGGATCAGCGCAGCCAACACGCTGGCCGAGGCCGCCGGCGTGCGCATCGGCATGCAGGCAAAGGAAGCGGCGCGACTGCTGGTCAACCAGCGCTAGCGGAAGGTCTTCTTTTCAAGTCCCAAACAGCCTGGCAATCTCGTCGCGACGCGAGAATATCCCCGCCTTCGGGGGCTGGTATCCCTTTGGCAGGCCCGCTGTGTCATAGACCGTCACCCCGCCGGGATCGTCATTGAATACTTTGTTGCCTTCAGGCGAAAGAATGTAGTTGGCAAACAGCCTCGCAGCATTCGGGTGCTTCGCCCTGGTGCGAGAGGTCAGAATCACCTGCATCTCGATTCCCGTCGTGTTGTCGAGGGTGTAGAGCTTGAGCGGCGCCCCTTTGGCAATCATGTCCTGAACAAAGGCCGCCAGCGTCGGCACCATGAGGCTGCCTTCGCCAGCAGCCAACGCGTTGAGAGATGGCGCAATGCCGTTGTAGAGACGCGGCCCCTGGCTGCGCAGCTGGGTGAAATACTGGTCACCCATCTTGTCCAGATGCAGCGCCCAAAAAGCGATGTAGGCATCCGACGAGCGCGGCGCCGGCACCACCAGTTGCCCCTTGAATCGCGGGCTGAGCAGTTCGTTCCAGTCCTTCGGCAGATCCGCAGGCTTGAGCTTTTCGGTGTTGTAAGCCAGGATCCAGGGCGCAATCTGCACAACAGCAGTCGGCCCTCGATTCAGGCGCGCCGGATACTCCCCGCTGAGAAGTACCGGGAGGCCGGCCTGCGAGATGGACTCATGCCAGCCTTTTTTTATCCCCTCCTCGGTGAAGTTCACGACATCACCGGAATT
>VGIE01000358.1 GCA_016867955.1 Betaproteobacteria bacterium | reverse complement strand
CGCGCCTCGGCGTAACCGCGGCTGCCACGCCCGCCGACGCGCCGGCGGCAGCCGTCGGCGAATCCGCGCCGATGGTTCATGCGGGGATCGGTCGAGGGACGCCGGTGCCCCGCGAGGTTCGCGTCGGCACGGTGCGCTCCGGACGGGCACCTGCAGCCCCAAATTGACGTCAGCATTGCGATTTCACATGCATGGCGGATCATGCTATCGTACGAAAACTGTCAGTATTCGATGCGCTGTTCCCGTCGCAGCCGCGACCGCAGGCCGCGCATGACCCGGTGGCGCTGGCGGGCCTGCAGGGCAACCTCGAACCATCCTCGAACCATCCGCGAAACAGGGAGAAACCATGTCCGCACAACGATCCATGATGCTGTTCATGCAACTGTCCGCGCGCGAGCGCGTGACGGCGGCCGAACTGGCCGAGGCGCTGGGCGTCAATGTGCGCACCATCTACCGCGACGTCGAACTGCTGCGCAATTGCGGCTTCACCATAGAGGGCACGCCGCGCGTGGGGTACGCGCTGGGGGAAACCGGCAGGATGCCGCCGCTGCTGCTGCCGGATGATGAGCTGCGTGCGCTGATCGCCGGCGCCTACGCCGTGCGCAACAGCAGCGTCGAGGCCATCTCCCATTCGGCCAGGGCCCTGCTTGCCCGCCTGCGCCGCATGGTGCCACCGCGCAGCCGCGCCGGTCTCGGGCTGAAGAACTGATCGCGCGGACAGCGGCGTTGCGTTCGGTGCGCGTGGGCGCCGGACACTTGCCAGGCGGCGGCCGGCCGCGCCGCGCGGAAGCGGGCCGGCGTCCCCGTTGAGCGCCGCCACTCCACCGCTCGCGGCAACTGCCGACGATCCCACGGATATCCGCGGCCACCCGCGCACGGCAGTCCGCATCTCCGTCATCCACGGCTCGGCGACGCTGGCGGACTACATGTGGTATCCGTTTCTGCCTCTGCTGGCGGTGGACCTCGCCGGCGGCGACCAGGCACGGGCACTGTACTGGGTATCGGCCTCATGGATACTCATGGGCGCATTGCGCATCTTCGCCGGCCCGGTGTGGGGCTACGTGTCCGACCGGATCGGCCGCAAGCCCATGCTGGTGTGCAGCCAAATCTCGGCAATGGCCGCGCCGGTGCTCACCGTCTGGATGGATGCGCCGTGGCAGTTGTGCATCGTCATGGGAATGGTGGGGTTGTTCAGCGCCAACATGGTGGCGGCAGTGTCGCTCACCAGCGTGGTGGTGCGGCCGGCAAAGCTCTCGCGCAGCCTCGCGCTGGTTTCGGGAGCGCAGTACCTCGGCATGACCGTTGGCCCTGCGCTGGGCGCACTGGTGATGACGCTGGGCGGCTACACGCTCGCGGCCATGGTCTCGGCGCTGTTGTGCGGCCTGTCGGCGCTGTTCCTCATCCCCGCCGACCTGGTGCGGGCCCGCGGCTTGCGCGCGCCGGCGCTGGAGCCGCTGCGGCCCTCTGCGCAGCTGTGGCTCATCCTCCTGGTCCAGATGACCCTCTTTGCCATCACCTATCTGCTGACCATCGTATCGCCCGTGGTGCTCAAGGCGCTGAACCCGGCGCAGGCCACCCAGCTCACCGGCGTGGCGTTCACCCTTGCCGGGCTGGGCAGCGCCGTGGGCATCCTGCTGCTGTCGGGGCGCATGTCGCGACCCGGCCGGCTGGGTCCTGGTCTGGTGGTCTGCTGCCTGGGCGGGGGCTTCAGCCTGTTCCTGATCGCGGCCGTTTCGTCGGTGTCGACCTACATTGCCGGCTTCACCCTGGCGTCGCTGCTGCTGGCGGCCATGTCGCCGGCGGTCAATGCGCTGACCGCGCTGAACGTGCCGGTCGCGCGCCGCGGCACGGCCTTCGGCCTGGTCAGCAGTGCGCAGGCCGCGGCCTTCGTGATCGGTCCGTCGACGGCGGCGTTGTTCGCCGCGACATCGTACACGGCCGGCTTTGCCGGAGTCGGCGTAGCCTTCATCGCGCTCGCGCTGCTGATCTGGCGCGCGCTGCGCGAACCGGCGCACTGAGAGTGCGGCGAAGGAGCGCATCTGCATCGGCATTGGCCCCGGCCGCAGGCCCGCCAAGATGGCGAGCAGATAGAATTGACATCGCTCCCTGCGCAAGGGGTGTCGCCATCCATCGGACTCAGGAGAACAGCACGTCATTGCTCAACCTTTTGATTGTCGCAGCGGCGCTGATTGCCGTCAGTGCGCCTGCGGCCCACGCCCAGATCGGCCGCAAGGGGCCGGACATGCGCTCCGTCGAGCGCGGTCGCTACCTGGTGAAGATTGCCGGCTGCAACGACTGCCATACGGCCGGCTACTCGCAGAGCGGCGGCAAGGTGCCGGAGAAGGACTGGCTCAAGGGCGATACCCTGGGCTGGCGCGGCCCCTGGGGCACGACCTATGCGAGCAACCTGCGCCTGGTGCTGCAGAACGTGAATGAAGTGCAGTGGGTGACCATGGCCAAGAGCGCGCAATACCGTCCTCCCATGCCCTGGTTCGCGCTGCACGACATGAAGACGCAAAATCTCAAGGACATCTACCGCTTCATTCGCTATCTCGGACCGGCCCAGCAGCCCGGCCTCGCCCATGCCGAGGATGCCCAGCGCCGCCGGGTTCAGTTTGGTAATGGTAGAGCCGGCATCCATGGTCACCACGCCGTTGCTCATGCTGCGCAGGATGCCCTCGTCGTAGTTGCGCGCCGCGCTGACCGGCTCGAAGAACTGCGCGTTCTCGATCGAGACGGCGGCCTGGGCGCAAAGCGCGCGCAGGCGGTCCTCGTCGGCGGGCCCGAACGCGGTGCCGCGCTTGTTGAGGATCTGCATCACGCCGACGCGATTGCCGTGGTGCGTGGTGATCGGCATGCACAGCATGTTGCGGGTGATGTAGCCGGTGCGCCGGTCGACCTCGGGATTGAATCGCTTGTCCGCGTAGGCGTCCGGGATGTTGATGGGAACGCCGCGGGTGAAGCATTCGCCGGCGATGCCCGCGCTGCCCGGAAAGCGGATTTCCTGGACCGCCGCCCCCCCCGGCAACCCGGGAGTACAGTTCATCCCGGTCCTGGTCGAACAGGAACAGGGAACCGCGCTCGGCCCCGAGCAGCTGGGCCGCCGCATCGATGATCTTCTGCAGCAGCGGCTCCAGCACGATTTCGGAGGCAATCGAGCTGACTACCTCAAGCAGCAAGGCCTCCTCGCGCTGGGCGCGCTCCACGCGCTCGAACACCTGGGCGTTTTCCAGCGCCGCCGCGGCCTGCTGCGACAGCGCCTCTAGCAGCTGCCGGTCGTCGGCATAGAAGTCCCCGTCGAGCTTGTTCAGCGCCTGCGTGATGCCGATCACCTGCTGGTCGCGGTTGCGGAT
>VGIE01000357.1 GCA_016867955.1 Betaproteobacteria bacterium | reverse complement strand
TCGGCCCGATGAACCCCAGCACCTCGCCTCTCGCAACCTCGAATGTCACGTCGTCGACGGCCCGAGTGGCACCGAACGATTTCGACAGGTTTTCAACCTTGATCATGCCTCCTCCTGTTCTTGCCCATCCCAAACCAGGGGTAACCGGAACGCCCAGTCAATAGGGCGCCTTCACGGTTTTTCAAGTGCACATCCGCGCAGCACCGCTCGCTTTCCGGAACACCGACGAAGATCCGCCGGGAAACCGGCAGCGGACCTCATGCCGTCGCAATTTCAGCCTGGCAACGGCCGATTCCCGCTTCCGCGTGCAATTCATTGCACATTGCAGCCAGCTCAGCATGCCGAAGCGCCCGCGAGGCCCGTGAATATACACAATTTCCCCTGTCCTCGCGGGCTTATCAGGCCTCCTGCTACAAACTGGCTGCCCGCCGGAGTCTTGCCGCAATATCGCCGGATGCTGTTTGGAGGGCGCCACTTGATTGGCGTAAAATTTGCCAGTTTAGTCACTGCTGGTTGGCCCCCTCCATTGAAAGAGGTTGGCCCCAGTTTGCGGAACTGCCGCGTCGCCAAGGAAATCGCATGACGCATGTTGTCACCGAGAACTGCATCAAATGCAAGCACACGGATTGTGTAGACGTTTGCCCGGTCGACTGTTTTCGCGAGGGCCCCAATTTCCTCGTGATCGAGCCGGACGAGTGCATCGATTGCGCCGTCTGCATCCCGGAATGCCCGGTCAACGCCATTTTCCCCGAAGAGGACGTTCCCGAACACCAGCGGGCATTCATTGCACTAAACGCGGAGCTCGCGCGCAACTGGCCCACCATCACCGAAAAGAAGGATGCGCTACCCGACGCAGAGAGGTGGAAGGACGTCGAGCACAAGATACAGTTTCTGGAGCGCTAGGGGACGACGGCTGCGCGACTGGTGTTGGTATTCGAGCGACTGATGCTGCAGGCGGAAGCCGGGCAGGCGCCGACAGACCGCGCAGCCTGACGTCTCGATCGTCACACGCCGCAGCGCAAAAATCGCGCGGTACTCGCTCCAGCGGGCTGCCTCGCCCGATTCTCGCCATGAACCATGCGCCAACGCAGCGCTCGCAGCCAGACCGTCTTCTGCCTCTATTCGCCATTGACCAAACGCGCCATGCTCAAACTCGGATTCGGCCTGAAGTTCGCGGACCTCTACCAGTGCGATGGCCTCGCTCAACTTGATGCCGCCTTTCTCGCGCACCTGTCCAAGGCGGACGCCGGGCTGGTCGAGCGCCTGCGCACGGCTCGCGCCGATCCCGGCGTGCTCGAGGCCCGATCTGAATCAGCCCTCCTGCTCGATCTGGCGCCGCACCTGGACCGCTTCGTCGCGCAGCTCTTCGGCATTGCCAACGAGGTGATTGCGCTGTCGGGCCGGCATAGCGCGCTGGCGCCGCTCTACGAGATCAAGCGCCGTTTCGTGCAGCGGCATGCCGCTACGAGGATCAAGCCACCTGAAGCGGAGGCCATCGATGGCCTGGCTATCGAAGCGGAGCTCAAGGCGCAGTTTGGCGGCCGTTTCGACGAGCTGACCTTCGCCCTGAAGGTCACCGAATGGCAGCAGGACGAGGCGAGACACGCACGCGAGCTCGACCTTGCCATGCGCTACGCGGCGTGGGCGCTGCAATCCACTGCCGGTCGCGAGCACACCCGCGAGGGGGTGCTCTTCAAGGCGCCAGCCAAGACCGATCCGCAGAACCTGCTTCACCGCGCCCGGTCGCACACGCAGCACGGCGTTCGCAGCTTCACCATCAGGCCCGAATACATCCGCCGCCGCAACGGCTTTGCGCTGACGGACGGCGGCACCGATCTCGTCGGCGCGCTCGACCAGGCCAACTACTGCATCTGGTGCCACAAGCAGGGCAAGGACTCCTGCTCCAAGGGGCTGCGCGAGAAGCCCACAGCCGACCAGCCGGACAGGGTTACCTTCAGGAAGAGCCCCTCCGGCATAAAGCTCGCAGGCTGCCCGCTCGAGGAGAAGATCTCCGAGTTCCACATTGCCAAGACCCAGGGGCTGGCGATCGCGGCGCTAGGTATCATCGCCATTGACAATCCCATGGTCGCGGCCACCGGCCACCGCATCTGCAACGACTGCATGAAAGCCTGCATCTACCAGAAGCAGGAGCCGGTCAATATCCCCGAGGCCGAAACTCGGACCCTGAAGGACGTGCTCGAACTCCCGTGGGGCTTCGAGATCTATTCCCTGCTCACGCGCTGGAACCCTCTCAACATCCGCACGCCCATGCCCAAGGCGCCCAGCGGGCGCAAGGTGCTGGTCGCCGGCATGGGGCCGGCCGGATTTACGCTGGCGCACTTCCTGCTGAACGACGGCCACGCGGTGGTCGGCATCGACGGCCTGAAGATCGAACCGTTGCCTGAGGCTGTGTCGAGCGTGCGCGCCGATGGCGCCCGCGTGCCCTTCGAGCCGGTGCGCGACATCAACTCCCTGTACGAGGACCTCAATAACCGCGTGATGGCGGGATTCGGCGGCGTAGCTGAATACGGGATCACGGTGCGATGGGACAAGAATTTCCTGAAAATCATCCGCCTGCTGCTGGAGCGCCGCGCGGAATTCGCCCTCTACGGTGGCATCCGATTCGGCGGCACGCTCACCGTCGAGGACGCGGTGGAGCTCGGCTTCGACCATATCGCTCTGTGCATGGGGGCGGGCAAACCTACCGTGCTTGACATCCCCAACGGCCTTGCCCGCGGCGTGCGCACGGCCTCAGACTTCCTGATGGCCCTGCAGTTGACCGGTGCCGCCAAGGCCGACTCCCTCGCCAACATGCAGCTGCGGCTGCCCGTCGTCGTGATCGGCGGCGGACTGACCGCCATCGATGCGGCCACTGAATCGTTGGCCTACTACGTTGTGCAGGTCGAGAAGTTTCTCGCGCGCTATGAAACGCTGTCAAGAGAGACCGACGAAGACAGCGTACGCGCCAGCTGGTCGGACGAAGAGCGCGAGATCGCCGAGGAGTTCCTCTCCCATGCGCGCGCCATCCGCCAGGAGCGCAATGAGGCCGAGGCGGCAGCGCGCGAGCCGCGCATCATCGAACTGCTGCAGAAATGGGGCGGCGTTACCATCGCCTACCGCCGTCGACTCCTAGACAGCCCGTCCTACACGCTCAACCACGAGGAAGTCGAAAAGGCGCTCGAGGAAGGCATTGTCTTTGCCGAGGGCCTGACTCCGCATGCCATTGACCTCGACGACTACGGCGCCGTGCGCGGCATCGAGTTCCGCAAGGCCGACCCCGGCGCAGCCGGCACATCGGAAGAAGCCGGCCTGCATCGACTGCCGGCGCACACCATCTTCGTCGCGGCGGGCACGCAGCCCA
>VGIE01000356.1 GCA_016867955.1 Betaproteobacteria bacterium | reverse complement strand
GCAGCAAGCCGGCTATCCGGAAGCGATCGAAGCGCTGTTCGAGGAGCGCTGGTCGGATGGACTGCCGCTCGTTCCGGCCACCGATGCGCTGGTCGATGCCATGATCGCCGGCGGCACGCGCGGCGCCGAGGAAGCCATTGGCACTATCCCGGAACGCCGGATAACCCTGCATGTATGGCAGGCGGCCACCTGCGCCGTGATGGCCGGCTGCAAGCCTGCATACTTTCCGGTCGTGCTCGCCACCTGGGAAGCCATGTTCGACCCGCGGTTCAACCTGCACACGGCCATCAGTTCCACTGGCGGTGCAGCCATTGCCGCGCTCGTCTCGGGCCCCTACGCCGAGAAGATCGGCATGCGCTCGGGCAGCAGCGTGTTCGGGCCGGGCAACCGCCCGAATGCCACGATTGGACGCGCGGTTCGCCTGGGCATCATGTCGGTGCTGAAGGCGCTGCCGGGCGAACTGGACGCCAGTTCCTACGGCCACGGCGGCAAATACAGCTTTCACTTTGCCGAGCGCCCGCCGCCCTCGGGCTGGCCCAGCGTCCGCGAGCAGCTGGGCTGGGAACTTTCGGCAACCACGGTAACCGTGATGCCAGCCGAGGCGCCGCGGCAGGTCATGCAGCGCTGGCAGCCGACGGCCGACGGCATGCTGCGCCTCTTCGGCAAGACCATGTGCGTGCCCTCGATGAACGCCACCGGCACGCTGGCACCTTTCATGATCGCCATCGGCCCCGAGCACGTGGAGGTCATTGCCGGCGCCGGTCTCAAGCCGCGCGACGTGCGCGCGGCGCTGAGCGAATACTCCAGGATAACGCCCGAAGAGTTGCGCGCGGCAGGCGTGGAGCCGGACGTCCCGGGAACGCGCTTCAGCCGGCCGGACGAAAAGGGCCGCATCGTCACGGCCTATCCCGAGAGCATCCTCGTCATGACGACCGGCGGCATAGGCGCCGGCTGGTCGCAGGTGATACCTTCCTGGAGCTGGCTGAAATCGTCGGCTCCCGCCTCGCGCGCCGTGCGCGTGCCGGGCGAACCTGCCGCTCTGCGAGACGCGTCGCGCCAGGAAGTGGACTTCGCCGGCAACGCATAGGGTCCCACGCCATGACACTCCGCTACGTGCTGCCTGTCCCGCCCGAGCCCAAGGCCGACGTCGCCGGTGCGACGCCTCATGCATGGAAGCCGCTGCCGGCCAACCCGGTGCTGGGCCTCATTGACAACGGCAAGACGCGCGCGCGCGATCTTCTCCTCGGCGTGGCAACTTTGCTGGAAAAGCAGGGGCTGATCGATTCGCACTTCATCCTGCGCAAGCCCACCGCCGCACACACCATCACGATGGAGGACCGCGTCGACCTGCGAGCGCGCGCTCACCTGATCATCAGCGCCATCGGCGACTGAGGGGCCTGCACGTCGTGCAGTGTGCTCGACGCCATTTACTGCTCGGAGATGGGACTGCCCTCGACGGTGCTCATCACGACGCCCTTCCAGACGCTTGCCCGCAAGACCGCTGTCAACGTCGGCCGGCCCGACTTCGCCGTGCAGGTGGTGGAGCACCCGGTGTGGACACGCGACGACGCATGGATTGCAGCGGCCGCCGCAAAGCTGGCCGATCCGATCCGGAAAAACCTGTTCATCGCCCGCTGAGCCAGCTCCACGCACTGCGACGGAGATCCGCCGCATCGCGCGCCACGCACTGCCCCCGGGCGGCATTGACCTAGGTCAACCGCAACCGGGTGTGCGGGTATGTAATTGAAGCCGCTGCTCAGCCATTTCTGCCGGGGAAAACAATGGACGATCTATTCATGCTCGCCGACGAGCTCGGTCCGGCAAAAATCATTCATGTCCACGACGCGTCCATCGGGCTGAAGGGCGTGCTGGTGGTCGACAACGTCGCGCTGGGTCTGGCCATCGGCGGGCTGCGCATGGCCACCGATGTCACGGCGGCAGAATGCATGCGCCTGGCGCGCGCGATGACGCTGAAGAATGCCGCCGCCGGGCTGACGCATGGCGGCGGCAAGTCGGTGCTGGTCGGCGATCCGCGCATGCCGGCCGCGCAAAAGCAGCAGTTGATCCGCTCCCTGGCGCGTGCGCTGAGGAACGAGACCGACTACATCTTCGGCCCGGACATGGGCACCGACGAGACCTGCATGGCGTGGATAAAGGACGAGATCGGCCGTGTCGCGGGCCTGCTGGCGGCAGTCGGCGGCATTCCGCTCGACGAGATCGGTGCAACCGGATGGGGCATCGCGCAAGCCGCGGAAGTTGCCGCGCCACTGTGCGGATTCCCGTTGTCCGGCGCCCGCGTGGCGGTGCAGGGTTTCGGCGCCGTCGGCAGGCATGCCGCGGACTTCCTTGCGAAGCGGGGCGCCGTGCTGGTCGCGGCATCCGACTCCGCGGGCACGATTGCGAATCCGGACGGCATCAACATCGAGCGGCTGTCGCGGCTGAAAGCCGCCGGCAAGCAGGTGACGGACTACCCGGAGGGCCGCAAGCTCGGTCTCGATGCCATTCTCGACGCAGAGTGCGAGATCTGGATCCCGGCTGCGCGTCCGGATGTGGTTCGCGAAGACAACGTCCACCGCCTGAAGACGAAGCTGGTGATCCAGGGCGCCAACATCCCCTTCACGCCCGCCGCCGAGAAGATTCTGCATGATCGCGGGGTGCTGATCCTGCCTGATTTCGTCGCCAATGCCGGCGGCGTGATCTGCGCAGCCATGGAGTACCGCGGCACGACCGAGCAGCAGGCGTTTGCGACCATTGCGGAGAAGATCCGCGCCAACGTCGCCGCGGTGTGCGCGGAATCGCAGCAGCAGAAGACCCTGCCGCGGCAGGCGGCGATTGACCTTGCCGTACGTCGCGTCAAACAGGCCATGTCGTACAGGCGCTTCCCGATCTTCTGATTGCAGACTTGTGGCAGCCATACTCCGGATCCGGTTCGACGGCCGCGGCTTCGCCGGCAAGAGGAAGGACCTGATTCCGACCCGAACTGCGCAGCCGTTCCTGCCACGTCGCGGGAATGCCGAATTCCCCGGCATCCGTGGAGGCGTGGTCGCCTGCGGGCGGAGAATCGCGTGAGCAGCGACTCCCCGAAGGACCGCGAACTTTCCGCGGAATCCTTGCGGCGCCACGCCGAATCGCGCGGCAAGATCCAGGTGCTGCCCAAGTGCGGCCCCATCAGCCCCGCGGATTTCGCCATTTGGTACACGCCCGGCGTCGCGGCGCCCAGCCGCGCCATCCACGCCAGCCCGGCGCGCGTCTACGCGCTGACCAACAAGGGCAACTTGGTGGCCATCGTCACCAATGGCACGCGCGTGCTGGGCCTGGGCAACATCGGCCCCGAGGCGGCGCTCCCGGTCATGGAGGGAAAG